>DATCWI010000077.1:0-29880 GCA_036566425.1 Nitrososphaera sp. | reverse complement strand
ACAATGGCGGAATTACATCAGGTTTGGCCAATAGGCTGATTGTCGAATTATTGGCAGGATTGTCGCTGACAAAGAAAGGCATAACTGAAGGCAAACCAGTAAGACCCAAGTACTATCGTGGTACAGGACACACATATGACTTTGGCAAAGCTCCCAAGAGAAAGATACCAAAGAGACCACCGTCAAAATATCGTTCAAAGACAAAAGTATCAGCAAGATAAATGATAAATATCAAAGCAACAGTAAAAGGAGAGCCAGACACTGTACCTTTTACCCACATTTTTTTGTACGCCAATAAGTCTGATGAACAAATTTTTTACAATTCAGTAGAAATGATCAAAGATAAGCTTAACAAGAACCTGAGAATTAATATCAATGAGTCACTCCTAATCTACTGCACATATGTTATTGGCGGATTGCGTTCTCGTAAAACTGTGACCCGTATTGAGGAAAATGCGCAAAAAATTCTGTCCCCTGACAAGGTTATGATCGGAGTTCCAGAAAGTCTGAGAAAAATTACTTTTGAGGCGAAAATAGACAGATTGTCAAAAAGGCAGATAACCCTCAAAGAGCCTATCACTACAAGCAATTACATATTGACTGCAAAAAATTGTTAGTGGTAAAGTATAGAAGCGATCTACGTTTGGCTGTTGAAATATCTGGTTTGCTAGTTCTGTCCTCAAGTAATCTGTGGGCTTGATGTGTAGTGAATTATTTCTTTCATAATTACTAATAATAATGATGTGCTGGGCGCTGAAGCTTCCCAAGCCTGTCAAAGTAGTCGTGTTCATGCTTTTTTTCTCCATCTGCATGTGAATGCTTTGTACCATCGGCGTGGGTATGGGTGTATGTTGTGGGTTTAGCCATGAGCACATCATCGACTCGGATTAGCATATTTGTCACTTCTACTGCTGTTTTGATAATTTGCTCCTTGACTACAGAAGGTTCAATTACATACGGAAACATCACTTTTATCCTCCTTTCTATCGCGTCTACGCCATAAATGCTGCTTGCATTGCGATTAGACAGGTAATTTTTCAAGCGGAGCTCTGCAAGAGTATCAATGACATTCATGCCTGCATTTCTTGCTATAGTAAGAGGTATTTCTTCAAGTGCTTCTGCAAACTTTTGAATAACTATTTGTTCTCTGACGGCAATTTGGGATGCCTTTTCTTTTACTCTTTTTGCAATTGCCATCTCAGTACAGCCACCGCCCGAAACGATTGAAGGCTTTGTTATGAAGTCTTTTAGCACGTTTATCGCATCAAGTACAGATCTATGGCATTCTGCTAAGGCTTCCTTTGAATTGGCTCTCAGCAAAAGCGTTACGGACTTGGGATTCTTGCATCCCTCGATAAAGACCATCTTATCGTCTCCTAAAAATTTCTCATAGACACACTCAGCATAACCAAGTTTGATGTCAATGTCTCCATGATGATAGTGAAGATCCTTATCATGAGGATCGCGAGCATTCTCGTGCTTATGATTGTCATTGTAGTAGTGGTGATGACTATTATCATCATCATCGTAGCCATGATGTGTGTGTCTATGTCCATGACCCTGGTTATCATCATCATCACGATGAGAAAGTTTTTCAGAGATTGAAGCACCTGTAGCCTTTGCAAGCCACAGCAGATCATTTTCTTTTACTCTCCTAACTGAAATGATGCCTGCTTGTGTGAGCATATGCTGCGCAAAAGTGTTAATTCCTTTCCTAGAAATTACGACATTGGCTCCTGAATCTATTATATGTTGTATTTTAGATCTTATCATGAGAATTTCTTGGTCTTTAAATGACCGGATGTGATCAGGAGAATTTACTTGAATCTCTGCTTCAACTTTTGTTCTTTTACCTTCAAGCTCATCATCAATGAGCATAATCTTCGCGTTATTTATCATCTTAGGCATCCCTGTACTGTCGATTGTTTTGTCTATGACTATACCTTTGACGAATTGTGTATCTAAAATATTGCCAGGTTTTTCCTCAATCTTAATATCATCTGGTTCGATAGTATTACTAGAGAAGTCAGCAATAGCGTCAACTGCATCCACTACAAGCTTCGCTACGTAGTCACCAGAATAGGATAGTATCTTGGATTGAAGGCAGGTTACAGCAAGCTTCAGCATGATATTTCTGTCTGTATTATCGCAACTTTGAGAAAAGTCCTGTAACGCTTCAAGGGCAATTTCAAGGCTGTTTGCATAACCCTCGACAAGTGTAGCTGGCGAGATTCCTATATCCAACAATTCTTCTGCCTTTTCTATAAGTGCTCCGGCCAGTATTACGACAGAGGTAGTACCATCACCGACTTCATTGTCGACAGCATTTGATGCCTCTATGAGAATCTTGGCCGCAGGATGGTCAACGTCAATCTTGCGCAATATTGTTGCACCATCTTTTGTTATTGTAAGTTCGCCTAAAATGTCCGTAAACATCTTATCAAGTCCCCGAGGCCCAAGACAGTTACTGACAATTTCTGCAATCAGCCTTGCAGCAAGTAAATTATATCTTCTAGCATCGCTGCCATTGGTTCTTCTTACACCTTCACCAAAGAGTTGTTGTGTGTCCATGGAGATGTCTCACGATGCACTCAATAAGCGCATCATTGAAGTAAGTTTAGGTCTATATTTATGCAATGCATTACAATTAGTATATTACATAAACGTACTTGGACAATCGAGAATGAAGCTAAGTAGTTTACAAATTTTGAATATACGATCACATAGCATAGAAGAATCTTTATATAATTAGTAATTACCTACAATAATATGACTCCTGTGACGACAAAGGCTGAAATAGAAAATTCCGCGAAACGAGCAATACAAGCCTTGTACGGTAAAGATATCAAGAACTTTAAACTGAGAGTTGTATTTGCATTCCCATATGAGCACAAAAGAGATTCTTGGGATGTTCAGGTAACGTTCCTTTCAAATGGTTTGGAGTATACGGTAGATCTAATGATCCAAGAGAGGGATGGCCAAATAACCAGTACAAGGCTCATCGATACGATGGTGCCTCTTGTTTAATCTTCTTCCATCTATTCAGCTAAATTAAAAAGAATATATCAACTCGTCAATTCATTGGGAAATGTCAGACGGATTGAAAACTAAGATATTACCGATCTGCTTTGGTTGACAGACAGAGACCATGCTCGCATTCAGATAACCAGTGCAAGAAAGACTCATTAGTATAGGTGCTCTGAAAGAACCTGAATGGCAGATTCCGGAAAGAAAGCTAATAGGGACCTCTTAAGCAATGAAGTAAGGGATTATGACATAAAGCACTATGACATTCAATCAATACTTTCCGAAATGGCAAATTCTGGTGGCTTTGAATCGAGAAATCTTGCCAATGGCATTGACATTCTACAGAGTATGATAAATACACAGAACTGTACCAAGTTCCTTTCATTTGTTGGCTCACTAATGTCAACAGGTGCAAGAGGCATCATACGAGACATGCTTAAGAATAATATGTTTAATGTTGTCATTACAACGTGTGGTGCGATCGACCATGATATTGCAAGAACATATGACAGGTATTATGCCGGTGACTTTCGCATGGATGATGGCATGCTACTTGAAAAGAACATCCACAGACTTGGCAATGTACTTGTACCAATGGAGAACTATGGTCCGCTTATTGAAGAAAAAGTGCAAAATTGCCTAAATGCTATGTATAAAGAGGGCAGGCGAGATGTCGCAACTTATGAGATAACAAGCTACATAGGGAGCACCCTTAACGAATCATCGTTCCTTTATTGGGCACACAAGAACAAGATCCCCGTTATTGTCCCAGGCATAGTAGACGGTGCAGTAGGGAGCCAAGTATGGTTGTTTCACCAGCAACACAGAGACCTGAAAATCGACATACTTAAGGATCAGAGTAAGCTATCTGATCTTGTCTTTGAGGCCAAAAAGTCTGGCGCATTCATGATTGGAGGAGGGATTTCAAAACATCATACCTTATGGTGGAATCAGTTCAGAGGCGGGCTTGACTATGCTGTCTACATAACCACTGCTAATGAATGGGATGGCAGTCTCAGCGGCGCTCTAGTTGCAGAGGCAATATCATGGGGAAAGGTGACCACAAAAGCCTATCAAACCACTATACATGGTGAGGCTAGTACACTACTGCCATTCATATATGCAGCATTGCGTACATCTGCAAAGAGCAAGCAGGAATAACAAAACGAATACTTTGGCGTGGCTAATGATATTCCCGACGTGGCAAAACCTATCAACTTGCTTGAATGTTTATGCTTTTATGCACCTCCGTCGGATCGTGTCCAGTTTGGGCTTGTCTGAAAGTATCGCCACTTCTGACCTATTTTGTGTAGCTAGCTTCTTTTTTCTCATATACTCTAAAAATGTCCTTCAAAATAGCTAATTTTTCAAAATACAGATAATATTATATATCTTCTTTGCACGATTAGACTCTGTTAGCAAGCGTTTGAGCTACCCAAGCAAATGTGAAGTATCCTTTCTTACAGGAGCAACGAGCGAAGAGGTCGAGAAAGTATCATTATGGGTCGAATACGCAAACAAGGTAATCAATGATTACTTTGGAATAGTGACATCATTTGATGTTCTGATATGCCGCGGAAGATGGGAGATGGAAGTGCAAATCATATCCAGAAAAGGTCCATGGACGTTCTCAATATATAACGATACAAAATTCGTAGGTATTACAGACTACCGTCTTGAGGAAATTGTCATAAGATGTGATATTGCAAGATTTGGCCATTATTTACATGAACTGATACATGGAATAATAAGTAAAAGTCATACACATCAGCTTAGGGAAGGCTTTGCATGGTACTTTACTCTAAAGCTTACAGAGAGATGCCGATATGTAAGACCCTCCTACCCCTCTTGGGTAGATATGCTATATCTATATCCAGTCAACCGACTCGCTGAAATTGTGGGGGATGAATTCCTAAAAGATTTAGCAGTCGGAAAAGCCTCTATACAAAATGATCTGCTTCCTAGAGATGTTCAAGATCTTTTCCTGCCAGAAGAAGTCTTTTACGCAAAGAAAAGATATCTTGGATGAAAATGCATGCTAATGTTTCATGGCAAGATATACATCTTCGTTAGCGTTGCAAAGATTATTGTTATGTATTCTGCTCTGCCAGGCTATCACATTGACCTCATGTCTTTCCTTTAAGAAACTACCCTATCCTATGAAAACGACATTTTGAAATTGATAGAAGTCAGCATAAGGTGCATCTAGGGCAGAGAAGATCATTATCATTATTATTATTATTATTACCTACAACGGCGGCGGTAATCTCTCTTGATTTCTAATCAGACGTTCCCCTCAATAATAATATATCATAATATTTTACAATTATGTTATTCTGGGGAAAGGATAAGTACTGCTGACATTATGTAAACGCAATGGAGTTTGTCGATTCAAGCATTGTTGAACAAATAGAGATGAAAATGATTCGTCCATCTCAATTCTCTATACGTGACAAATTTCAAAGAAATGATTGTGATTTTGAAACCCTAGTCAATAGCATAAGAGAGCATGGGCTATTACAGCCCATTCTAATAAGGCCCCTTGAACATGGCTTTGAAATTGTTGCAGGTCACAGAAGGTTTCAAGCATGCAGGACTCTTAGGTGGAGATTCATTACTGCTAAAATAAGGGAATTGACTGACAAGCAGACGTATGAAATACAGCTTACGGAGAATATTCAAAGAAAATCAATGGATCCAATAGAAGAGGCTGAGGCCTTTAGAAGATACGTGATTGACTTTGGATGGGGCGGGGTGAGTGAACTTGCCAGAAAAATTGGCAAAAGCGAAGAATACGTCTCTCATCATATGCAGCTACTCAAACTGCCAGATGAAATCAAACATAAAATAGTAAACAACTCGCTTAAAGTCAGTCAAGCCATAGAAATAGTGCAAGTCCCTCATGATAAGCTGCAAAAAATAACAACCGAAGTCATCAACAACAATTTAACTGTAAGACAGATTCGGGAATTAAAGATGGCGTTAAAGGAGCAAGAAACATTTAACAAAATAATTATCTCTGCAAAAGATGAATCCAGATCTTTCGTTATAGCAAAGAAAGCATCGCTTACCCTCAAGATTACGTTGGCAAGACTGGACAACTTGATAAATGAAGTTCATACAACTATAGAGCCGGATCAGAGAGCAGAAATAATTAACTTGTTAATGGGGTTAAGGCTGGGGATTCACTCATTAATAGATGAGAGCATACGTTTCAAACACAAAAAATCAAGCTTATGATAGTTTTTCCGCCAGCCTATCCTGGAAGGAAAGGGGAAATCCACTCCTCTAAGAATTTTTTATAATCTTTACTTGTGTATGTAAGAAATTGGAAGGAGGGATCTTTTATGGACATGAAATCATACGCTTCGTATGACTGTATAATATCTCCAAATAGGTTTCTAAAAATATCACTTTCCTCGTCAGCCATTTCTTCCGATGGGAAAGACTGTATACATATCCAATCGTATCCACCTCTTGTACGACCAGAAAACAAGACAAAGGGTGCATCAGCCAAATACTTCTTCAGACCTTCAAGCCTTTTTGGAAGATGCTGCGACGTCCTGAAAGTTATGAGAACTGCTCTTATCATCCTTCGTCTTATTTTTGTAGAGTCAACTGATATTGTGTAGCCCGTTATGACACCATCTTCTTCCAATCTCGCAATCCTTGTTTCGATCTCTTCCTCTGTAAGGCTGTGACCATAGCCTCTTAGGAAGTCCCAGATTTCTTTGTTGTATTGTTTTGAGTTCTTGCTCAATGTAGAAAGGATCAGTTCGTCAACGTTATCGAGCATTGATGATGTCAGTGATAATGCATAACTTCTAAGTTATACGTCTTTTAAGGGAATTTAGCTATACTAATTTGCAAAATCCAACGTGTCAATACAATCTTTGCATTCGGAATATGACTCCTAGATAGCAATCTTCAAACTCGTTTGAATATTGTGCTTTCCAGGTAGTTCCGGTATCTTATCTTGCCTGGAATGGTGTTATCATAGCTCTTGCAATTACCTGCTCGTATAGGTCAAATCAAAGTGAGTTAGAACCTAAAAACATTTGAATATTTTTTTAGTGTAGGAAGGAATCTAAAAACAGGCCCAATTACCTTCTAAAAAGATGACATCGATCCCTATAGTGTTCACGAAGTGAATATTTGCTCTATCCATACTAGCTCATATATTAGACCTGCACCAATTGCAAGCGTTGTTATGGCAGCAACATATCTAAGAGCCATGCTGATCTTTGCTGAATTGGATAGCTTGACAAAAGGTATGCCCATGAGCGTGCTTACTCCAGCCATTCCTCCAATAGAACCTACTCCAAAGATTGCAATGTATGCCAACCCAAGAGGTACAGAATTGATGGTTGACAGCACTATTAGCAGCAACGCTCCACTTCCAGCTAGCCCGTGAACCATACCAATGATTAGTGACTTATGCCCATGGCCGTGTTCCCTATCATGAACATGTCCGTGCGAGTGAACTACATTGTTCTCCTGATGAGAATGTATGTGGGTATGTGACGACGACGAGGTGGAGGACTTCTTATGATGACGCAAGCCCTTGAAGAATTTGCCAATACTCCATCCTGTGAAAGTGGTAACACCTAGAAATAGTAGCATTATACCTACAACAAACTCGAGTCTATTGCTTATCGTCTCACTAATATTGACTGTAAGCAACAACACCACAAGTCCTGCAATAAAAAGTGACGTTGTATGACCAAGACCCCATATTGCGCCGAGCAACGAAGCTCGTTTGATATTCTTATGATTTGATGCAACAACTGAAAGCACTGCTGCTACGTGATCCGCTTCAATAGAATGACGTAAGCCTGTTACAAAACCCAGAAGAAGGATCCCTGTTGGTGCGGCCACGTTGATGTTGCTTTCCAAAACACTAAAGAACGGTTCAATTACAGCATTAATTGAATCAAATATCAAGAGTGAATCCTCTTTACTGAGATGTTTACATTAATCTTTAGACGCGTGTCTCTTTTTAATAAACAAAAAAATCTATCGCAAAAGAAAATTGTCGAAAATGCCACTGCCGACATCGGCTAAATTTAGCCGATGATTGTTGTTAATATATTGAAGTAATTTACAAATGTTAAACTCTATAATCCCAAAACCCAAAACCAATGGCTATACCGACTTACAGCACTGGCGATCCAATCATAGACTTCTTCTTTACACTCTTCAACGGCATTTCCGAAGTACCACTCTTTAGCTCTCCAATAACAGGTATACTGATTGTGGCGGGGGTTTTCCTGGCCTCAAGAAAGGCTGGAGCTATGATGATACTCTCAGGCCTGATAGGTGCAGGAATCGCTCTTCTGGCCGGCGCTCCATATGACTTGGTCACTTTTGGTTTATTCGGTTATAACTCAATACTTACGGGAATGGCGTTTTGGTCCGGACCGTTTGTCAAGGCAAATAGGGCCACTTTCTTTATCTCAGTCTTTGGCGCAGCCATTACTGCGTTCACATGGATGGCGTTCTCCCACCTGATGGGAGACCTGTTTGTTCAAGGTGGAACAGCTGAAGGGTGGGCGATCCCAGGCTTTACATCATCGTTCATCTTCACGACTTGGGCCTTGATGTACGCCACTAAGAGGTTTGGACATGACATATGGCCAGCACCTCCGGCACCTCCTAAGGAGGAGCTAATAGCTGCAAGCGGCAACCCCTTGCTAGAAGGGTCCTTTAAATGGACAGCTAAGGAGTTTATAATAGCGACACTAAAAGGTGTCTCACAGGTCACATTTGTAGAAAACTGGAAGACAGGTGTATTCTGGGTAGTCGGACTCACACTTGCGTTTCAACTTCCACCAGTAATAGCCGGAGTGCAGGAGGGAATACCATGGTGGACCAATGGATATACAGCTCAATGGAACGAATTTTCGCCGCTCTACTTGGCAGGAGTGATGGCGCTTTTGGGTTCAGGCATTGGTGTGGCAATGGCAATACTTACCAAGTTGCCTACTGCAGAAATAAAGTTGGGACTGCATGGTTTCAATCAAGTGCTAGTGATGATAGCCCTGACAAGCTTTATACCACTCACACCTCAGTCGTTTATGATGGCTGTTTTTGCCACGATAGGTTGTTCATTTCTGATGCCGGCTCTACAGAGGTTCTTTGGACAATGGGGACTGCCTGCTCTTACCGGTCCATTCGTATTTACTGCTTGGGTGTTTCTGCTGGCAACAAGCGGGTTTTCGAATATACCTGCAGGACTGGGCTGGTCGAGGCCATAGGCAGAACAGCCCTCCACCATCCCTTTTTATTATTATTCTTCTTCTTCTTCTGCAAGAGGAGAGTATGCGGAGCCATGGACTCAGGACTTTTTGATAAATTTCTAAAGGAGTCAAAGAAAAGACTGAATGACAAATCTGATTCAGAAAAGGTCAGAGTATATATCGACTGGTGCCTAAAGAACAACTACGAAGAGGTTATACTTAGAATCAGTTCTGAAGAGAAGGGCGGATGGGCAAGGAATTATCTTTTGGACTTTACCACTAACAGAATAATAGTTACAAAGAAGAGCTTTTTCACAAAATTTGTAGATCTCGGCTATGTCGCTGGCCTAGCACCCTACCCATACCTTGTCCTGCTAAAAGACTCAAATTCTTCAAATATACGCTCTCGGGCAACTTCAAGCCCCAAAGAGCTAGTGGAGAGAGAGGGTTTCTCCATTTGGTATTCCGATATTGCAGAGTTTGTGCTTAGAAAGGGCATAGAGACGACGGTGGCAAATATGTTTGGCAGAGCCATAGTTTCGAATTTTCTTCGTATCAAGACATCTTCGGGCAAAGAGTATAACTTTACTTTGCCAGTAAACAAGAACGGCACATATGAGCACATACGTTTCTGGATAGGAGTAGTCCTTCCCTCTTTTTACCCGCCCTATTAGTAATATGTGATTGATGCAGGGGGATAAAGGCAATAGAGGATCGCAGTATTTTGCCGACATCGGCAGAATCCTCAAACAACATCGCATAATGGTGAGTCAGTGAAAAATCCCTATTGAAATAGTTCAATTTCTAAGTTTAAAATACTTCACTCAAGCATGAACTCAAAGAGGTTCATGCGAAAATGATGCTCGCACCAAGAGAAATGGAAAAAATGTGGATCTGGACAGCAGCCCAGATCGCAGAAGGGCGAAAAGAGCGGGGTATAAAATTGAACTACCCTGAATCTGTAGCATACATAGCAAATTATGTAGTAGAAGGAGCACGTGAAGGTAAAAGTGTTGCAGATCTAATGCAGTCAGCAAAGACAGTATTAAAAAAGGGTGATGTCATGGCTGGAGTCCCAGAGCTTATTCATACGGTTCAAGTAGAGGTCACATTTCCAGACGGAACTAAGCTGGTAACGGTGCATGATCCTATTCAATAGGTGAACAAGTATATGGTGAAAAAGAAACAAGTTTTAAAAAAAAGAAACCAAAAACAACAGCTAGCAGTAGAAGAACGACTACTCGGAGGGAGGTTGGAAGAACTTTGATTCCCGGCGAATACATCCTATCCAAAGATCCTGTGATTTGTAATGAAAATAGAAAAACTATCAAATTAAGCGTAAGCAATAGAGGAGACAGAGCATGCCAAATCGGATCACACACGCACTTTTTCGAAGTCAATCGGGCGATGGACTTTCCAAGGGAAAAGGCATATGGCTATAGACTGAATATTCCAGCTGGAACTTCAATTAGATTCGAGCCTGGAGACACCAAGGAGGTGGAGCTCTGTGAACTTGCAGGGAAGAGGATTTGTTACGGATTCAACGGTCTAACCATGGGCGGCCTTGATTCTACCATAATGAAAAGTGCTGCACTTGAAAGAGCCAAGACGCTTGGCTTTAGAGGGGCATAGGAGAGAGGGTGAGAAAAGAAGAATGGTTCTAAAGTTAACACGTAAGCAATACACAGACCTGTTTGGTCCTACAACTGGCGATAAAGTAAGGCTCGGAGATACTGACTTACTTATTGAGATAGAGAAAGATCTGATAACTCCAGGTGACGAATGTGTGTTTGGCGGAGGTAAGACTCTAAGAGATGGTCTTGCACAGGCTTCTGGAGTCACCAACAAGGGTGGCGCACTGGATTATCTCATCACAAATGCGGTGATAATGGATCCTGTGTTAGGCATAATCAAAGCGGATATCGGTATCAAAGATGGCAAGATAGCTGGAATAGGCAAGGCAGGCAACCCTTTAATACAGGATAAAGTCAATCCGAAAATGGTTTTCTCTGCATGTACAGAAGCTACAGCTGGAGAACATACCATCTGTACTGCTGGACACTTTGACACACACATCCACATGATATCCCCTCAACAATACATAGACGGAATTAGCAACGGTATCTGTAATATGATTGGTGGTGGAACTGGACCGGCAGATGGAACCAATGCAACTACATGCACACCGGGTGTATACAATATGAGCAGAATGCTCGAAGCAGTAGAAGATACTCCGATGAACTGGGGATTCTTAGGCAAAGGAAATGATTCGCATCCTTCGCTTGCAACTCAGTTAGAACAAATCGATGCAGGAGCATGTGGTTTGAAAGATCATGAAGACTGGGGGACAACTGCAGCAGTGCTCGATGCTTCACTAAAGGCGGCCGATATGACCGACACTCAAGTTGCCATACACACTGACTCAATCAATGAATGCGCGTATGTTGAAGACACAATCAACGCTATAGATGGCAGAACCGTACACACTTATCATACAGAAGGTGCAGGAGGAGGACATGCTCCTGATATCATGAAGATAGCAGGCGAAGATTTCGCACTTCCTTCTTCTACAAATCCCACTAGACCTTACACAAAGAATACAGTTGATGAGCACTTGGACATGCTAATGTTCTGTCACCACCTAAACCCCGCAGTTCCTGAGGATGTCGCGTTCGCAGACTCAAGAATAAGAGCAGAAACCATTGCAGCAGAGGATGTGCTCCATGATGAAGGCGTATTGAGCATGTATTCCTCAGACAGCCAGGCTATGGGTAGAATTGGCGAAGTAGTGATAAGGGCATGGCAGACAGCAGACAAGATGAAGAAGATGAAGGGCAAGCTTCCGCAAGAAACAGGCGACAACGACAACTTCAGAGCACGAAGATATATCGCCAAGACAACGATTAACCCTGCAATAACACATGGTGTCTCTGACTACTTAGGATCTCTCGAAGTTGGCAAGTATGCAGATATTGTCATGTATCCTACGGCATTCTTCCCTGCAAAGCCGAAGATGGTCTTGAAAGGAGGATTTATCGCATGGTCTATAATGGGAGATCCCAATGCATCATTGCCTACACCTGAACCTGTATTCTATAGACCTATGTTTGGAGCAATGGGTAAGGCAGTCCATAAGACTTCCTATACATTCATGTCCGGTCGTGGAATTGAGCTTGGAGTTCCACAGAAATTAGGCCTTGAGAAGGCTGTTCTTCAAGTAAAGAATTGCAGAAACATCAGCAAGAAGGAAATGATGTGGAACGACCATACACCCAAGATCGACATAGACCCAGAAACTTATGAGGTAAAACTGGACGGCAAAATAGCTACAGTAGACCCGGCAAACGAACTAGCGCTAGCACAAAGATACTTTATGGCATAACGATCAGACTCCGAACTCCTGCAGGCTTGTTTAGCCTGACTCCAAAACCCTTTTTCTTTTTTTAATTGAAATATCTATATCTTTATCTGCCTCTTTTCTGCTCCTCTATTCATGTCAACAAACCCTAATTTTGGAGTATGGCGGCCCATGGCAGAAAATGTTGAATTCAATGCGCTAGAGTCCAATTCTAATGCTGTAATGGCCGTTGCCGACACAGTCCGGACTACCCTTGGACCAAAGGGACTTGACAAGCTGCTTATAGATCAGGCAATGAACCGGCACGTGTCAAATGATGGCGTTACAATACTGCTTTCACTTAAAGCCATTCACCCAGTCGCAAGGATGATAGTAGAGATAGCTGAACGGCAGGAACAACTAGTCGGTGATGGGACGACTACTGCGGTAGTAATGTCTGCAGAGATGATAAAGGAGGGCAAACGCTTGATAAAGGAGCTAGGTGTTCACCCCACCAAAGTCGCAGAGGGAATCGAAAATGGAGTAAGACTTGCATGCCAGCTGCTAGAGAAGGAAGCAAGGCACATTTCAACCAATGATATTGAGCTTGAACAAGTCATTAGAACTTCCCTTGCATCCAAGCTTGATGGCGAAAGACTTGCAAATCTCGTCATTTCGGCACTCAGAAAGGTTGGAGAGAATGCGAGGTACAATGGCGAGTATGATTTTAACAAATCAATAATGGTAATACGCAAGACGAGCATAGAGGATCAGGTTGTCCATGGTATAATACTTGAAAGAAATAGGATGGATCCCGAGCTTCCGCTTGAGGTAAAGGATGCTAGAATCTTGATTGCAAAGCTTGATCTTAAGCCCGTAAAGGAGTCCTGGATAAAGGAGAACAACAAGTATCAGGAAATCCTGCTGATGGAAAATGACCGGATTGCAAAATCAAAAGAAATAGTTGATGCCATGCTGGCTACTGGTGCAAATACAATTCTTATTGCTTCTCCTGAAGTTGACCAAGCGGTAGAGGATATCTTAGTTGCGAGAAGAGTATTTGCCGCAAGGATATCGACTGAAGAGATCGAGCACCTGTCTCGCTACACCGGTGCTAAACCAGTACGTGTTGTGGAGGACCTCAAAAGATCGGACATAATAGGTAATGCAGAACATGTTTGGGAAGATGACGATAATGACATAATCTATATCGAGGGCGGCAGAGGAAAAAACATGGTTACTCTGATGGTTTCTGGAACCACAAAAGAGACTTCACTTGAACGGTGGAGAGCAGCAATCGATGGTGTTAATTCTGCTGAAGCAGCTCTAAACAAAGGTGTTGTGCCAGGGGGAGGGGCTGCTGAATTACATATAATAGATAAGGTGAAGGGTCTTCGTCTCAAGGGCTTAGAGCAAGTAGGTCTTGAGGTAGTAGCTTCTGCACTTGAAAGCATTATGCGGCAAATATTAGCCAATGCTGGTTTTAATGGTCTAGAAAAGGTAATGGCAGCAAAGGCATCCCCTCCAGCATATGGCATAGATATCAATACCGGCGAGGCTATTGACATGTGGAAGATGGGCATTATAGACCCACTAATGGTCAAGACAATGGCACTGAAAGCGTCTGGTGAAATCGCCAAATCTGTTCTCAGGATCGACAGAAACCTTGCAGCAGAAGATCTCAGCCAGCAAGCCCTATCCGAGACAAAAAGGTGACCTTGATTAATGATTAGACATTGTGTGGAAGAGTCCAATGTGGATAGTGATATGAATGTAATAGATTCAACTAGGATAAGACATGTGACAGTTGCCGGTGGCAGGATAGCACTGATCTCTGGGTTGATAGATCTGGCATCACACCTAAACCTTGATTTTCCTGATCATAGAGCTACAACCTGTATCATTGCAGAAACGTTTGAAGTTGGGGCTAAAGTAAAGATGGACAGTGATGGGCTTCTCTTTGCTACTGTTCCAAGGTCTTCATACGGACATTATGGACATTTTGACTATACACAAAGGCTGGTAGATATGATAAAGGCAATTAAGACAAACCAAGGTAAAAAACGACAAAAACAAACAAGTAAGCAAGCGACAAATAGAAGAAACTATAAGATCAAAAGAAGAATATAGAGTCAGGAGAAGACAAAAATTGATTACAATCAGTTCAACGGTTGGAAACATATATCGTGACGAAAATCTAAGAAAACGATACGAAGAGATGTCATCTCGATCTTTGTGTGAATCCATAAGGGTAAACAGAATAGAAGCCCAACGTGTAAGAATGCGCAAGACCTCGAATAAAGGGACGGATATCGCACTGACGATGACACCGGGCACAAAACTGAGGCATGGAGATGTCCTTCTGGTTGCAAATGACAAGATGATAACCATTGAGCTGGAACCAGAGAATCTCGCAGTGATACAAGTCAAGGACAACAATGTCCATGAACATGGTGCTATTCAAGTGCCAGTCACAGTTGGGCACGCAATAGGGAATCTTCATAGACCAATCAAGCTTGATGGAAACAAGATCTATTTTCCAATACAAACAGATTCAGAAATTGACATGTTCAAAAAAATCTTTGGCCATCTTTCAGATCATTTGGAGATAAGCAGTACCAAGGGGGTCTTTGAGCCAGAAGAAGAGATCGATGTACATGAGCACTAGTGGTGATGATGCTATCATGAATATGGCTGACTTGAGTATGATGCAGCTGTCGGATTCTTTTTTCCCAACAGGTATGTATTCTATGTCCAATGGTCTTGAAGCCATCTTTTATAGTGGGAAGAAAAAAATGAACGCTGAAGAGCTGCGAGAACTTGTCAAGACTTACATTGAATACCAAATAGGTCCTGCAGATTGCACTGCGCTTGGAAACGCCTACATACATGCTGCGAGATCCAATCTTCCAAAGTTACTTGAAGTGGATAAAGTGATATTCTCAATGAAGCTTGTACAGGAGATCAGAGATGCATCCATTAGATCTGGCACGCAGCTCGTGCGCTGTATAAGATCGTTTTCTGACAACAAAATGGTTGGCCAATATGAAGATGCAATAAGAGAGGGCCAAGCTTTTGGACCATATCCTGTGGCATTGGCAGTTGCCGCCAATGCGTTTCTGATTCCCAAAGAAAAAGCTGCCCTTGTGATGCTCTACTCGTTTTCTGTAAGCATAGTTGGTGCTGCTCTCCGGCTTGGAATGCTGCAGCATTTTGATGGCCAGAAGGTAATCGATGAGCTCAAGCCCGCGATAGTCAAGGTGATTAAGGCAAATATCAATAGGCCTCTTGAAGGTATCTGGCAATTTGCTCCATCAATCGACATAACACAAATATCTCATGAGAGGATGAATTCTAGAATGTTTATTACATGATATATGCGGCTTTACACACTTTTATATAACGATCACAACAAAACGAACCTGATGACTGCAAAGCGAATTCCAAGGCTAGGGATTGGAGGCCCTGTAGGCTCGGGCAAAACAATGTTGATTGAAAAGATTGTACCGCTTCTAGCTGCCAAAGGCTACAAGGCAGGAATTATTTCAAATGATGTAGTTTCAAGAGAAGACGCAGATAGGATGCGGCAAAATTTGGCAACGCAGCAAGGCCTACTTTCAGAAGAGTTAGTCATAGGTCTAGCAACAGGTGGCTGTCCTCACACCGCCGTCCGTGAAGACCCCTCAATGAATTTATCTGTCATTGAAGAAATGGAATCAAAATATAACTATCTTGATCTGATAATTATTGAAAGTGGCGGTGATAATATTACCACCACCTTTAGCCCAGCACTGGCTGACTACTTTATTTACATTATCGACGTCTCTGGAGGAGACAAGTACCCTCGCAAAAGGGGTTTGGGAATAGAGACATGTGACCTTTTGGTGATAAATAAGATAGATGTCGCCCCTCAGGTTGGTGCAGACCTTTCAATTATGGAAAGAGACGCAAAAGCAGTTAGAGGCGATAAGCCATATGTCTTTGTAAACTCAAAGACAGGTCAAGGAATAGCTCAAGTGACCGAGCATATAATTAGAGATATACTGTTTGAATCTCCACCAAAAACTGTTGCCAAGACCTGAAAAGGCATGGAATCAGCTGAGCTCAAGCATTACACCCCAGAAGAAGTTCCCCCAGAGGTACTTGCATACGGCTCGGACTTGGCTCAGCTTGGCGTGGGTAAGGCAGGCAAGCTTGGGGCCCTTGTTCTAAGGCTTGAGCAGGACAAAAGTAGTGGCAAGACTTCTGTAAAAGAGCAGTACTCCCGTGTACCACTTTATGCCCAGCGTGCCCTTTACCTTGAAGAGGCGCTGTCAAACATGGCGTATATGTATATCATCTCGCCCTCGGGCGGGATATTGCAAGGCGACCGATATAGGATCGACATAACTCTTCGAAACCACGCATTTGCACACATCACAACTCAGGCAGCTACGAGATTATACAGAATGGAAAAGAACTATGCCACACAGATAGTCAACATAGATGTCGGCGAAGATTGTTATTTTGAGTACATTCCTGACCAAGTCATTCCGTACCGAGACTCCAGATTCTACCAAGAAGCCAACCTGAGTGTTCATGATAGCGCGACGTTGCTGTACTCTGAGATCATAACACCAGGCAGAGTTGCAAGCGGGGAACATTTTGATTATGATATATGCTATATGAAGGCTATTGCAAAGGACCATAACGGGAGTCTCAAGTTCACAGATGTGGCAATGCTGGAACCCAAAAAACGGGATATGAAGGTGTTTGGAGTGCTATCAAATCGTGACGTCGTGGCAAACATGTACATTATTACAAAAAACAAGAAACTGCAGGAGATCAATATCGGCGTAAATGAGGCCCTGAAGGCAGTACCAAACGTATATGCTGGAGCATCTATTCTGCCAAGCAATTGCGGTGTGGGTATAAGGATGCTTGGAAATACTGCAAGCGATCTGAGATTTGTTATTTATGAAATCATAAGAGTTGTTAGAAAGATCATATTAGATGCTCCTTTCAGTGGGATTAGAAAAGGATAGTGGTGGTCGTGGTAGTATTATAACCACATTCGACTAACTATACATCTTCTGGGTTATTACTTCCTGCCCGTTATCCAAAACTCTGTGACTTTTACTCTGTGTTTTTTCTCTTCTTGATGTTCACTTGCATGCCATCTAGTATCGAAAACACAATCGCAATCTTCGCACCAAGCTGTGACACTTTTGCGATGTTTGTCAAAGGCGTTCATATCTTAAGAACTAAGATTATTAATCAAGCTTAGCCGTAATAAAGATTATCGATGATATTAATTGTATATCACCTGACAACAATTACAGCATGGATGGGTTGTTCAGTAAAAGAAGATGATTGCTTTAGAAAATCGACCAATTTCAAATAGCAATCAGGACCCTCAAATGTTTTACTTATAAGCACGCCTTGAAGCATTGAAGCATTTACCGTGATTGAATCTGATCCCAGCCACAATTGAATATTTGGTTCCATCATTGGCAATGGGTATTTCTGATAGTAAGAGCTATTATAATTATTTAGTTACATCCTTCAGCATTTTCTCGATGGCCATTCCATTAAGCTCGCCGCAGGTTTTGCAAGATACTCGTCAGTTCGGACTTGATGGATCAAAGAAGACGTCTTCTTAGTCTTCTTCTTAGGTTGCTTTATATCTGCCATTAACATAAATTGAAGAAGAATTTTCCTAGTCGCTTGCCCTGATTTGTTATTCAAACCTTCTTTCTCTTATGGACACAGATAAATAACCATGAAAAGTGTTATTCTGCTTTAGGATTCAATTGTGTATACACCATCATTACTCTCGAAGTCTAGGCTGTTTGCAAGCGAAAAGTATGCCATCTTTGTGGTCTTTGCTCTGTGCATAGCATTAAGAGCAGCACCAGAAATTGTAGCATATCCACATCCAATAGGCTATGATGTTGTAAACTACTACATCCCCACTGTGACAAACTTTGAGGATAATTGGGATATCACATCAAAGCAATATCCGTTGTATGTGACCTTTCTTTATCTTCTGACCCTGATTAGTGGATTGGGGCCACACTCTGTAGTTGCAGCAGTGATTATCATTATGACTGGGATTTTTGGCACATCGCTATTTTATCTTGGAAGGACTCTGCTAAAACTTGGAGTAAGCCAGAGCGCCTTTATAGCTATCTTTGCAGTTTTTCAGCTTGCGGTCCTAAGAAGTACGTGGGACCTACATAGAGATATCTTTGCGCTCACGACAATGATATTTGTCTTTTCATTTCTTAGTAGAAAAGACACAGGATGGAAGCCGCTAGCATTAATTTTGGTATTGGCCACCTTGACAGTGGCTACAGATAGAATGGTGGGTGCGCTCTTCAGTGTATCTGTAGCAGCCTATGCAATCCTGACAAAGCGCAAGGATGTAGCTCTGACGGCTCTTCTTGCTATAGGGATGTTTTATGCTTTCGCAGTACCGACCCAGAGCATCCCTGACACCCAAACAATCACTACAACAATGGGAGAAAATCCTCAGAATAACAGTGATGGAGTAAAGGAATTCTACAACCCCTCAAATCTAGCCATCTTTTTCATTGTGATAAACGGTTTGCTTGCTGCGCCTGCACTGATTGGCTTTTTGACTATGAAAAATAGTATGTTAAAAATTCCGCTACTCGTCTGTCTTATGGGATCATTTTCATGGATCGTGTTCCCCGAGAATCCATATCTTCTTGCAGACAGATGGATAATCCTGGCTGGTATTTTCTTGTCAATCTTTGCTGGCTACGGTATCCTCCGTCTAATCAGAAATCTCAAGGGAGCATTTACAATAGCAGGTTTCATTCTTGGTGCCTTTGCTGTTCTGGGTCTTTCTTATGCAGTTATTCCTCATGATAACGCATCTGCAGTATATGGAATTGTTGGAGTAAATGCTAAGGATCTCCCTCCTGTCACAATGCAGTTCAATTCAATTGATGTTGAGGATAACGATGACATACTATCTACTATTTCATGGATAAACAAAAACACTGAGAAAGATGCTCTGATTGTAGGAGAGAATCACTGGCGAGGTTTTATGGAAATATATCTAGAGGATGAGAGGATATATCATTTTTCTGAAAACCCTCAGGGCTTTGCTGAGGCTCTGAGCAAGGCTGGTCATCGAGTCTATTTGATAGAATTTGATAGCAGCAAGGCTCCTACCATGTTTGTTGTTAAAGATATTGGCAATAGATAGAAAAGAAGGAGGTAAAAAGGGATTAATTAGAAAAGGAGGATTTTGATATTATTAGGTATTATAACAACATCTTCTGGCTAATAGTAAATATCAGAAATTGTGCTGTTTTCCCATGCGTGAATAATCAAACATGCTATCTCGATATATAAGATGCACCTTATCCTGCCATAAATCTAAGAACAACTGATAATTGGCAGTACCTTAAAAAAGGGCAAGGTATACCCAGAGTTCCAATGTTGGAAGGCACCAGGCCACTGTTCCGGGCTGGCTCTATTGAGTTTCAGACTAGACACCTGTTGGTGATCGCTGTTATAGCTCTAGCGTTTAGTTGTGCTCTTATCATGAGATTTTACCCGATAAAGTATGGCTATTATCTCAATGAATTTGATCCGTATTTTGATTATAGGGCGACCAAGTTCATCGTCGATAACGGCCTGGATGCGTACTGGCAATGGCACGACACGATGTCATGGTATCCTGAAGGAAGAGATGTTCCTGGAACATCACAAGCTGTCCTCCACATAACGGCAGCATACTTGTATCAAGTATTTGGACAAGGCATGTCCCTCATGGACTTTACGATCGCCTTTCCTGCAGTTATGGGCGCGCTCACATCCATTGCGGTATTTGCTCTTGTGAGGGTGCTTGGAGGAACGACTGCTGGGATGTTCTCTGCGCTATTTTGGGCATTTAGCCCTGCAATTATCCAGAGAGGCAATCTTGGATGGTTCAAATCAGAGCCATTAGGTCTGTTCTTTGGAATAACGGCTATCTACCTTTTCATATCTGCAATTAAGCACAAGGATGCCAAGTATGCTATAGCAAAGGCAATAGCAGGAGGATTGATACTCGGTCTTGCCAACGGGTCTTGGGGAGGCATCCAATACTTTAGTATTCCTATATCGCTATTCTTTATTGCACTTCCCTTCTTTAGGAGAGATCTAACCATACCGATGTACGTCGCAATTGCATTCACCGCACTCACTCTGATAAGCGCTGCAGCATTTCCTCGACCTGGAATATCATTTATCCTAGGCCTGCCTGGCTTGGCAATGATGGCGGGCACTGCCTTTTTGGTAATAGCCACTTTCGTTAAGAAGTTCAGCAGACCCATGTTTCAGACAAGAAATGTGGCCTTTTTGCTTATCGGATTTGTCGCAGTGGGCATCGCATTTGTCGCAGCTGGGCCCTATGTCTCTCCTAGCTTTAGATATCTCAACGCCATCAACCCGTTCATAGGTTCCATAGATCCGCTTGTGGAATCAGTTGCAGAGCACTTTACGCCAACCGTTGTTGACTACTTTACTGACTTTTCGGTGCTCTTGATGTTTGCAGGGCTTGGTGGATGGCTTGCATTCCGACGTAGGAACGATACTGCGATATTTGCCCTATTGATCGGCATAACAGGGGTGTACGTTAGCGCCACTTTTGCAAGACTGCTGGTATTTGCATCGGTTGGAATAATCGTCCTTGCAGGACTTGGATTATACGAAGTGACACGTAGTATCATGGCTTACAGAGAGGCGGCTGCAACCCCAACTGCAACAGGGCCAAGATCAACCGCAGCCACAAGAGAACAAAGGAGAAAAATGGAATTTGCAAGTAAACGACATTATACATCTGGGCAAGTAGTAAAGATAAGTTACATTATCGTCATGATAATGATGCTTACTATTCCGATGTTCTATCCCACTAATGCCAATTGGGTAAGCTCTGCAGATATTCCAGCCGCAATCGCAAATGGCGGAACTGGGTTCCGGCTTCAAACTGAGGATTGGACACATGCCATGGACTGGATTTCAAAGAATACTGAGCCAGGTGCAGTGATCGCGTCTTGGTGGGACTATGGCTATTGGATAACTACTCTTGGAAATAGATCAACTCTGGCAGACAATGCAACCCTCAATCATACACGTATCCAATCGATAGCAAAGATGTTTATGTCGGACGAACAGACAGGGATGAGGATAGCACAAGACCTGCAAGCTGACTATATTATGGTGTACGTTGTTGGACAAGTACGATTCTTCGGCCAACTCAATGCTACAGGATCTAATGCTCCTAATGAAGCTGATAGAATTGCCGTATATACATTAGGCCAAGGTGGAGATGAAAGCAAAAAGCAGTGGTTCATGAGAATTGGAGGTTTTGATGAGACAAACTACATTGAGGAGGATGGGCTTACTCCCAAACCTGAATTCTGGAATAATACACTCATTGGCAAGATGTTCCCATTGGAGCCTCTGTACTATGCGAGATTTGGTCCTCAGGGCCCAACAGAAATACAGGAGACATGGCAGCCAGGACTTGTCGGACTTTATGCACAAAATGTAAAATATCCAGCAGAAGGCGGAAATAATCAGCCGTTAGAGCTCGTCTATGCTTCTCCAAGCTTTGAGAACCAAGAAGGCATTATGTTTGGAGTACTCATTTACAAGGTAAATCATGATTATATTCCAAGTTAGAGTAATAATAAGAGAGAAGGAGTAGGAGGAGAAAAACATGCATATACCTCTTGCAGGAGCAGAAACCAACCAAAACATTCTATTTATTATATTTATGTGAGATTGGGAATTATTCTAGACATCCAAGTGCAAGTGACAAAATATCATATCTGGAGAACTAGAGAGACTGGCGGGTAAAATTTTTGCCAAGCAAAGCATTCAAAGCAGGTTACGAGATTTATGATTATTGTTTGACATAATGCTCCTTAAGACAATTAACAATTATAGCACTAAAAACTAAAAATAAAAAAAAGTACACAAAAGGTAGAAGTGTGTGTATCTGTATGTGTCTTTTTCTTTTGTGTGTGTTTTTTCTTTAATTTACATGTCCATTCCGCCCATTCCGCCCATTCCGCCACCAGGTGGAGCAGCGCCCTCTTTAGACTTTGATGCAGCAATTACGTCATCTATCCTCAAGATCATAGATGATGCCTCTGTAGCTGCATTAATCACCTGTTCCTTTACTTTTAGTGGTTCATAAACGTCTTTAGCGGCCATGTCCGCAACTCTGCCATTTATTACATCGACTCCATACTTTGGCTTCGCTCCTGATGCTTTGGCTCTAAGCTGTGTTTGAGTATCGAGAGGATCCATTCCTGCATTTTCTGCGAGAGCTATTGCAATTTCTTCCACACTATCCGCGAACCTTTCTACAGCTAGCTGAGACCTTCCTGTGAGAGAAGCTGACCATTCTCTGACCTTTTGAGATATGTAAACTTCTGGAGCCCCAGCACCTACAGTTATGTACGGATATTCTACGACGTCTTTAACAGCCATTATAGCATCATGCACTGATCTCTCAGCCTCGTCAACAACACGTTGGGATCCCCCTCTAACTAGGATAGACACAGCTTTGGGATTCTTACATCCTTCAACAAAAACCCATTTGTCAGTCTCTACTTTACGCTCTTCGACTAGCTTGGCATAGCCAAGGTCAGAAGCTGAAAGCTCGTCCAAATTAGATAGCACTCTGCCTTCAGTTGCCTTCGCAAGATTATTCATGTCGCTTTCCTTGACTCTTCTTACCGCCAGTATGCCCTCCTTTGCAAGATAGTGCTGAGCCAAATCATCAATTCCCTTCTGACACAGAAGCACATTTGCACCTGAAGCGGTTATTTTATCCACCATAGATTTGAGCATGCGATTCTCTTCTTCCAAGAACATCTGCATCTGATGTGGGTCAGAGATGCGGATCTCTGCGCTCATCTCCGTCTTTTCGATTTCTAATGCAGCGTTGAGTAACGCTATCTTCGCATCCTCAATACGCTTGGGCATGGCTCCATGTACAACTTCCTTGTCAAGTACAATACCCTCAATCAGTTTAGTATTCTCTATAGATCCTCCTGCCTTTTTTTCGACCTTTATGTTATCAACGTCAACTTTGAGGCTTTTATTATCCCTAGCTCTTTCTGCTACTGCAATCACTGCGTCTACTGCTATCTTTGACAGAGGCTCTGAATTAACGGAAACAAGCTTCGAGGCCATGCTTGTACGCGCTATCTTGCCAAGTGTTTGCCTATCTGACGGATCAACCTTTGTTGATGCATTTCTTAGTATCTCGATGGCTTTTTCAGATGCCATTCTATAACCATCTACTATGACAGTAGGATGAACGTCCTTTGCTATCAGTTCTTCAGCCTTGGACAAGAGAGAGCCTGCAAGAACAACTGTTGAGGTTGTGCCATCTCCTACCTCGTTGTCTGTAGACTTACTAATCTCTACCATCATCTTGGCTGCTGGATGCTGAACGTCTATTTCTTTGAGAATTGTAGCACCATCATTTGTTATTGTTACATCGCCGAGGTTATTTACAAGCATCTTGTCCATCCCTCTTGGACCAAGGCTTGAGCGCACAATTTCTGCAATGGTCTTTGCTGCTGTTATGTTATTTCTCTGTGCTTGGTTGCCCTTTGTTTCAGTAGCGCCCTCTTTCAAAAGAAAGATAGGCATAGGTTGTTGCTGTTGTTGTATTGACATAATCATATCTCACCTTAAGTTTGTACCCAAAGATGATCTTTTAGGCGTAATTTAAGATATTCTACTGGAATCTTCATGAGAGGCGGGCAGTGACTGCCTCTGTATCTCCTTACCTATCTATTATCTAGGTTTAATATCACGAAAAGTCGACAATCGAACGTTTAATTGGCCTTTCTTTATTCATTGTATGGAGGAAACAAGGACAAACTGGACAAAGACAAGTCAAAGATAGTTGTTGCAGTCATTTACCTGTTATAAAAACACAGCTTTCAAGAAAGCTCAACCACCGTCTTGGTTAGGTTTGCTATGATTTCCTTCATCAACCTGCCTCCTTTTGAAGCGTTCGCTTTAGTTGGGTCTCCCCAAACTCCATTTCCAGTGATCTTGGGAAAAGACCCTGGTACATTCGTGAGGCTTCTATAAGCCGCCCGTGATTTGGATAGATTTTTAGTATTTGGCATGGCTCGGTCCATACGCACAAGTCCAGGTGCAATTGCCAATACAAGCGATGTTTCAACCTCACCTGCATGATCGAAGTCTTGTGTCATCATTTGCCAATAGTTCATGGTATGAATCTTAATATGTCTAGTAGGTACCTTGCTCTGCACCTCCTGCGGAATGTACTGGAGTGCTCCTGTATTACCGTGATGACCATTGAGGATGATTATTTCCCTTATGTTGTTCTCAGCAAGTGAAACGCACGCGTCACATAACATAGAAGATAATGTGGAATTGTGAAGCGATACATTGAACATTGGTTTATGCTCAAATGAAACACCATATGAAATCACAGGCAAGACAAATGCGCCAATCTTTGCTGCCAAAATCCTCGCAATGTATTCTGCAATAAGTGAATCAGTCGATACCGGCAGATGTGCACCATGCTGTTCCAGAGAGCCAACAGGTATTATAGCTCGCTTGATTTTTTTTAGAGTGATTTTAAAATCATAATCAGTCATATCAAATACCTGCGCTGACATTATGCGACTAGCAGCCTTCTGCCCATTAACTACCTTTGGTTTTTTGAGGCCGATCAAATATTTTATTATCTTCTTTGACATAGACCTTCCCCCAGTACAATTCGATTTTGTTTTCTAAGTACAGTCTAACTCCATCAAGGAGGGTAGCCGCTTCAAGTTCTTGACCTTTTTTCTTAATTGTGTCGAGTGTATCTGAGGTCAATACCTTGAATGATTCTTGGTGAATTATTGGACCTTGGTCAAGATCATCAGTTACAAAGTGCGCTGTGCAGCCTATTATCTTGGCCCCACGCTCATATGCCTGAACATATGCATATGCCCCTGGAAATGCGGGGAGAAGAGATGGATGTATATTAATTATCCTGTTTGGATAACGCCAAACAAAGTTTGGAGTCAGTATTCGCATATACCTTGCAAGGACTATCAGATCTATATTGTACTGTTCGATTAGCTGTAGGATCTTATTTTCGGCCTTTGGTTGTTCTCGATGAACTACCGCATAAAACGGTATTCCTGCATCATCTGCGATTGACTTGAGCGTGGCATCGCTTCCAATGATTACTGGTATATTAGCTCTTATTTGACCACTTTTCTTAGCTTGCAGAAGCCGGACAAGACAATTGGGCTCTTTGCTTACAAAGATTGCAACATTTTGAAGTCGATTAGGCTCTTGGTAATGAACCTTTATTTCCATTGATAGCTTCTTGGCAAGCTGCTTTAGACCGAGGTCAATCTCCTTTCTGCTGATCTCTTCTGCAAATGTTGCTTCAAACTGCATACCGAAGAGACCGCGAAGCACGTTTTGGTTTATCTTTTCAATATTGCCACCGCTTTTGAAGATAAAGTTGGTAATGTCAGCTACGACGCCGGTCCGATCCGGTCCAACTACTGTGACTTCAATCAGAGTTTTGCCCTTGGAGGCAGGCATGGGACTTCATAGCATTTCTAACACATAAATAATAACGTTAACTGCGACCCCGCCAATGCTTAAATATTAGGATTGAGAATTGAAATCGTTGGATTACAACGTCTATAATGGCTATAATCTTTGAGGAATTAGTAATGTTGTTCTTCTATGATATTTCTCTAACCCTCTGAGGCATATGACGTATATGAAGGCACAGCCAAAGCAACAAAAAACATCATCTACAAAACAAAGAAAAAACTATGATTACAACAAACCAATAGGGAAGTGCATAGTTTGTTACACCATATCAGGTTGGCATTGCTATGACTGCGACAACGACTTTTGCCAGATACATTTTGAAGATCATAAGGATAAGAAGTTATGTAGTACACGATGACACAAATCTAACTTGGCAAATATTATTGACGTTGCGTTCAATAAGACAAGGTCACAAATGAAGGAATGTATGTTACAGAGCGCTCGGCTTCTCGATGTTATGAGAAAACGAAGAAAGAATTATAGAATCGTGCGCGTTCCTAGAAAAATACGCTCCATGTCGTTGTACTATGTCACAAATCTGATCACTATTTTTGCAGGCGGAGACTAATAATAAAGCAAAATCGATCACAGTCCTCTGAAAAGAGTGAGAGATAAGATTGTGTCTTACAGCCAAAGAACTGTTCAGTATAGCAATAGTTAGCCGGCAGACATATAATCAAAATGCATTATCCTGCCTGCGAAGAGATCTAGTGAGAGGCTTATAACGGCTAAATAGAAAACTAGTGGTAGATCTTAAAAGAAAGCCCAGAAGTCAACTCGTAATGCCTGCCCGCTATAGGAAGAAATTCTGAACGCTACTGCGTTTTATCTAGAAGCCTTGAGTAAGAGATAAGTAGGAAGATATCTCTCGCACTAACCGAAGTGAGTAAATCTAATCAACGTCAGAATCAGAACACTTGCAACCATTTCGAGCAAGTCCCTGAGAACATTTCGACGACCTCCACAAAGGAATGTGAAGAATGCATAAAAGAGGGAACCCGCTGGGTCGCCTTAAGTATGTGTTTATCAGGCGTTCACGTTGGTTGCTGTGATTCATCCCCTGGCAGACATGCCATACGGCATCTTATTGAGACAGATCATCCTGTAATGGTAGCTGTGCCTAACAAGGCATGGAGATGGTGCTACATTCACAAAACGTATCGATAAGGAAGAGATCTCAAAATATGACGCTTCAACAAAATAAAGAGGTTGAAGAATTTGCTAATGATGTAGCGACATGCCTAACAAGTAAAAACAAGCGCCTTAATCCCAAGTATTTGTACGACCATATGGGCTCAAAACTATTTGAGAAGATATGCCTTCAGCCAGAGTACTATCTTACTAGAACGGAGGCATCATTACTTAAGAGACATGCACCAAATATCACAAATTTAGTAGGCAGTAACATCAGGATAATAGAGCTTGGAAGTGGAAGCAGTTCCAAAACAGCTATTTTGCTCAGGTTCTTATCGTCACAGAAAAAGAGGATATACTACTTTCCAATCGATATATCTGCTAGTATATTAACGGAGAGCACTAGGACGTTGAAATCACAATTTCCAAATGCTAGTATCATAGCTATTAGATCGGATTACAACACTGGTATAGATAGGGCTACTGCTAAATGTATGGCTGCTGATGGCGAGGAAGAGGAGGAGAAGAAGAACAACAACGAGAGAAGCAATAATGGCAGTCCGTATGCAAAGCTGATACTCTTTTTAGGATCAAGCATTGGCAACTTTGAACCTATGGCGGCAAGAAGCTTCCTTCGGTCAATAAGACAGAGGCTCTTTACAAATGATTTCTTGCTTGTTGGCTTTGACCTACAAAAAGATGAGTTTGTGTTAAATGCGGCTTATAATGACAAGGCTGGCATTACTGCCAAATTCAATTTAAACTTGCTTGCAAGGATTAATAGGGAGCTTGGTGGAAACTTTGAGCTTGGAAAATTCAAGCATTATGCATTCTACAACCATGAGCAAAATAGAATAGAAATGCATATTGTTTCAAATACCGACCAACAGGTGTTCATAGAAGCATTGGGCAGAAATTTTTCTTTCAGAAAAGGGGATAGCATTCACACAGAAAATTCATACAAGTACAGTTTGAGTCAAATATCTGCACTTGCTAAGAATTCAGGCTTTAGGATAGAGAAGGGCTTTACAGACGAGAAAAGATGGTTCAATGTGGCCCTTCTTTCTCCATCTTAAACCCTGTCTTTGGCGCAACGGAAACCAGCAAATAGTATCCTTTCCTGTGGCTTGAAATAATTTCTATAGCTGTTGTGAATTTGTGCAGTAGGTGTTGCAAAGCAGCCTCCCCGTAGCACCTTTTGGTTTATTGTCCACTTGTCAGTGTATTCAGAGAATTTTGACTTAAACCCCGGATATAATACGTATTCCGACGACGTCCACTCCCAAACATCTCCTATCATATGATGGCAGCCATAATAGCTCTTGCCATGAGGATAGGAACCGACCTTGCATGGACCCCATAAATACGACTCTAAGAGGTTAGCATGTTTTGGCAATGGTCTCTGATCGCCCCAAGGGTATGCTGTTTTTCTCTGCAATTCTTCATTCCAGGCAGCCGCTTTTTCCCATTCTGCTTCGGTTGGAAGCCTTTTACCTGCCCAACGTGCATATGCATCTGCTTCATAGTAACTTATATTTACTACTGGCTCGTCTGGGTCAATCTCGTTCAGACCTCGAAAATCTTTCTTTTTCCATGTAACGTTTGCTCCTCTCCCTTCTTCTTGCACCCAGTAGAGCGGTGCATTCCATTGCTCTTCCTTTACCAATTCCCACCCATCGGCCAACCAATACCTGTAATCTTCATATCCTCCCTCCTCTATGAACTCCATATATTCGCCGTTGGTTACTGGAGCCACATCAATTTTGAAGGGTTGCAAGTACACTTTGTGCTCTGGAAGCTCATTATCATAGCAAAAACCTCCCCCATTATATCCAAGCTCAAAGATTCCTCCAGGAATATCAACCATCTTTGAAGATAATCTTGTTGTTATTTCTGATGCTTTTGGAGGCTCACTGAAGATTAGTGGTTGGTAGTTATCAGATGGATCGGGGAAGCGCTCGAATAAATGCTGAAAATCATATATCATTAGCTCTTGGTGCTGCATCTCATGCTGTATTCCAAGCATGATGTCGTACTGTAACTCAATACTTATTGCGTTGGCATTGTCAGAAGATGGTGTAGTTGCTGTCGACGACCTTTTCTCATTCAGAAAGTTTGTTACTTTCTTGTCTATGAATGACCTGTAATCTAGAGTCTGTTTTACCGTAGGTCGTGGGAACTTACCTCTCTCTTGCTTGGGCAAAATCTTGCCAAATTGCTGGTAATAAGAATTAAGATATTCTAGATTGAAACCACTACGATTATTATTGCCATTGTTATCTGAATCCAGCTTAGCTCCGTGCTTTTCCAATACCTTTTGAAAGAACCATGTAACATGTGCAATATGCCAATTTGCAGGACTACCGAAAGGGTCAGATTGCGTGACGGCATCTTCTATTCTCAGAGGTTTGAAAAGCTGCATAGTTTTTTTTCTAACTTGCACAAATTCCGATAATAAGACATCACCAGATTCTTGATACCGTAGTGTTGACATAAAATAGAAAAAAGATTTCGATC
>DATCWI010000061.1:0-20344 GCA_036566425.1 Nitrososphaera sp. | reverse complement strand
CATTGCGGCCGGTTGTTTCGCGCATGCTGGCATAGACTGTGTGACCCGCACAGGCTAGAGCACGCGCAGTGAGGGCTCCGAAGCCACTCGACGCTCCGGTGACCAGTGCAACCTTGCCTGTAGGTTTTTTTGATACACTATTGCTCTGTTGGTTTGTTATAGAGGGCTTTTGAGTCAACCATGTATTCCCTCGATGCAGGACTCACACCGCTCATATTTACGAGGTTTTGCAAATAATAACGAAGAGAGAATACGACACGGTTAACTTACCGTACGCTGGCCTTTCGTCTCAAATATCGTCCAGCAAACGAGGAACCGTGGCCATGTTTTCTTCGATTGACACGGAGAATGTTCCTCCTTCCTCCCACATTTTACAGCTTGTACTCAGCCCGCAGGATTTCTGCGGCGCGCTCGCCAATGATGACGCATGCCGCCATGGTGTTTCCGGTTGTGACGCGCGGCATTATAGAGCCATCTGCAATGCGAAGATTTTCAATTCCATTGACTTTGAGGTTTCCATCGACCACGGACATGTCGTCTCGGCCCATTTTCGCTGTACACGTTTCGTGGGAAAAGCTCCAGGCTGCATCGCGAATGAAGTTTTCAAGCTCGGCGCCTTTTAAGTTTCCTGGCATCACCTCGCGCTTGACAAATGGGCGGAGTAGGTCAGAGTTGCCTATCTCGCGGCAGATTTCTACGCAGGCGATCGCCACCTTGAGATCGTCTGGATGATACAGAGTGTTTGCCTCAATCTCAATGGGGTCAAGCGGATCTGACCCCGTCAGACGTAAGCGACCTCGGCTTTTCGGGTGGGCGACTGCCACAAACAGTGTCCAACCGGCCGCGGGGAGCCCAAATCTGGCTGCATTCTCCGCACTTGACTTCGGAACTTCAGCCTGACAAGCAAACAAATCCGGGCTGTCTAGCCCCGCCTCGCTCTTCCAGTAGAAGTTTGCTTCGGAAAGGTTGTCGTGGGGTGATATCGGTTCTTGGTACTCCCAGACGCAATCAAAAGCAACATGGTCTTGAAAGTTCTGACCGACACCTGGGAGGTGCTGCAAGAGCGGGATTCCGAGTCGCTGCAATTCTGCTCGGTCGCCGATGCCGGATTGCATGAGAACCTTTGGAGTATGCATTGCTCCAAGCGAGAGTACCACTTCAAACCCAGCAGCAATGCGATGGGTCTTGCCTTGGTAGAAAATCTCCACGCCAGTAGCTCTGTTGCCTTTAAATGTGAGCCGGGTGACTAGCGCGCGAGTTAGGACCGTTAGGTTCGGCCGGTCCATATAAGGAAAGGTGTATGAACAGAATATCGATTGGCGCTTTCCCTCGCGCACTATCGAGTCACTAATAGAAGCGCCGCCCCCACCTTCCATAATGCGACCGTTTAGATTCTCAAAGGTCGGAATCCCAACCGACCGTGCTCCTTCAACCATGGCAGGAGCCACCTGATTAGGGTCTGTCGCAGGTTGGACGAAGACAGGACCACCCGTTCCGCGATACATTGGGTCAGGCATGCCGTGCCAATCTTCGATGCGACGGTAAATATTCAACACCGACTCATAGTTCCAGGCCGGGTCTTCGGCCTTCGTTGCAAAGAAATCCCAGTCGTTCTTGTGTCCCCGCGCCCAAACCATCGCGTTGATGCTGGATCCACCGCCTAAAACCTTACCCATAGGAAATGGAATTGAGCGGTTATTGATGCTTGGGTTTGGTTGACCTTAGAAGCTCCAGTCCCGCTCACTTCCAAGGTTCAGGGGCCATCTGCCAGGTTCTATTACTTCCGGTACTTCGTCATCTCCGCCGGCCTCGACAAGTAGCACGCTAACGTCAGGGTTTTCGGCCAGTCGGCGCGCCACCACCGATCCGGACGAACCCGAACCGCAGACGATAAAGTCATAGGTCGCTTTGAGGTTGCTGGTAAGTTGCCGTTGATTCGCGAGCACCCTAGCCGCAAATTCTCGTTGCGGGATGGTATCGAACTCGGTAGGTGCATTTTTTCCTTCAATAGCAGCGAAATTATGTGATTGTTGCACGATGTGTCATCGCGTACTTCCTTTTGCTGCATCCAAGATTAATCCTGCAATCTCTTTTGGATGCGATACCATTGGAACATGGCTAGAGCTAAGCGAGATGGTAGTAGCATTGATCTGTTTTGCGAATTGACGTTCTGCATCAGGAGGGATCATGCGGTCGTTTTCAGACACCTCATACCATGTTGGAAGCTGCTTCCAAGCTGGAGGCCCGGATTTTTCAGCAAGTATTGATTGTTTGGCGGGCTTTTGCACAGCAGCCATGATGCTAGCTTCAGTCGAGTTAACATCCTGGGCAAACATATCGTGGAATTGCGTTGAGTTTATGTACAAAAATCCTGCGCTATCAGTAATCAAAAATCCCTTCGGAAGCTTTGTGACGTCGAAGAAATCGCTAGGGGATTGGCCCTCGTCAGGAACAAGTGCCCCGATATAAACTAGCGCTGTGACGTTCGGATTATTATAAGCAGCATTCGTTATTACAAATCCGCCGTACGAGTGTCCTACAAGAATTGTTGGTCCACCAACTAGGTCAACTGCACGCTTGACCGTAGCGACATCATCTGCCATTGAATGTAGGGGAAGCTGCACTGCTATGACCCTGTGTCCGGCGCCCTCTAGAATGGGAATTACTTTACTCCATGAAGATCCGTCAGCCCAAAAGCCATGGACTAGAACGATATTCATGCTGCTGCTGCTCACATTACCTTGATTAGTAGCAGTGTTGTTGTCGCTAACCCTATCATCGCTCTGGCTTGAGGAGGCTTGCAGTATGCTGCTATTGCTACTTATTATGGGAAAAAAGCCTCCAAGTAGCATCACCCCACAGATTGCATTAGTGAAGATTGCACATCTGTTCATATTGCTACTATTCTGTATTGTCATACATGGTTCTTTACAGATATTGATAATTATCTAAATAAGGCTTAAGTGTCATAATATGGGTTTGGATCTTGTGAAAAATGAAGGGGCTCAATATAACATAATAGTGAACTGAGATCTATAGTTGCGTAGCAAAGAACGTGCGATTTTTTACGTCGTTTCCGCTGACGTGCTTAGCTAGTAAAAGGTCGTCAAGATAGAAAAAACATGTTATGAAAAAGCGCAACAAAAGCCTGACGCATTCTGTGTTGTGGACGTTTTTGCAGCGATAGCATCCAATTCTGAAGACATTGTGGTTTTCATCAACATTTTTACTATATGATCTCCTTCACCAGATGCGGTGGCCCATTGTTGGCACTCATACAGCAAAAAAGGGTTGCAAGAATAATGCTGCTGTATCTTTAATTAATTCTGTGGTACACTTTAAGTACTCCACCAATGGCTCGGAAGAGTGAGGAAGACAACAGCAGTTCCAAGCAAGCAGCGGTAGGCTTTACCGAAGCTGAGAAAAGGTTCCTCAAGCAGCATGAAGTATGCAGAGTAGCTACCTCCCACGATGATACTCCTCATGTTACTCCTGTTAACTTCATATTTTATGATGATGGCTTCTTTTACTTTGCCACAGATTATGACACGAGAAAGTACAGAAACCTTGAAAAGAACAAAAAGATCGCCTTGGTAATTGACATTTACAATTCCACTATAGACAACAAAGCAGTCATTGTTCAAGGAACCGCAGAATTCATTGAAAAAGGCAAGGAATTCCAAAGCCTCTACAATATCTTTCATGAAAAGTTTGAGTGGGTTAGAGAAGAGCCTTGGAGCGAAGGAGAGGCACCATTTGTAAAAGTAAAACCGCGCAGAAAGACAAGCTGGGGATTTTGAAATAAACACAGTGTTGACAAAAAGCTCAAAAAATACAAAGAATTCTTAACTTCAATAGCAAGTATGCGTGTATTAACATGGCAAAGTGCCCCTTATAACGGCTGCAAAATGGTAAGGATTGGGGTTTTTGCGGCAAGCTGCTTTCGAAGTTAGCCTGAAAGATTACAATGATAATAATAATAATGATAAGTCATCTAGCAGCCATGCAAAGGGAAGAACAAACTTCAAATTTCAAGTGTATGCAGGTCACAGAAATCTTTTGGATTCGATAAGCGTGCAACTCTAATAAACGTTGCAACAGCTAGAATTGTAACAGGTAGGTAGTGTATCACGAGCAAAGATAAGAAAACCAAGAAGTCTCAGAAATGCATTGCACTATCATCAGTACGTATGCTAGGCACTCCTGCTCCAAATTTTGCGCTCAGAAGCGCCCCTGATCTGATAGTATCATTAGAAGAATTTCGTAATCTTAAGCAGAGGATTTTTCTCTCTCTGATAGGCGGTGCCTTATTTCCAAGGCGAGCGAGAGAGAGAGTGACCAGCAGAACGCGCAAAGGCATTGCAAAGAGGACAAAGTACAGAAGTGGTAGTTTTAATGGTTGATATCGATTCAGTTAGTTACTCGCATCCGTACTTTATTGTTGAAGAAGACACAGGAGGAGGACGACGAGCTGAATGTGCATTGATAAAGCTTAGGGGTGTCGTATATGCGCAAAAGTAACAGGCGTTCAGGAGTCTTTGGCATTCATCACATTACTGCAATAGCTAGAAATCCTCAGCGCAATGTCGATTTTTACTCTGGCCTACTTGGCTTAAGACTGGTCAAACTGACGGTCAATTTTGATGACCCTACGACATACCACCTTTACTACGGCGATTCGCTTGGACATCCAGGCACCATTTTGACCTTTTTTCCATGGTCTGAAGCACCCAAAGGATACCGGGGGACTGGGCAGGTTACTACAATATCATTTCTGATACCTCCGGGTTCGATGGATTACTGGACTGATAGGCTGAAGCGTAACCACATTTCATTTGTTGGTCCTTCAAAACGCCTCAGTGATGAATTCATTTCATTTCACGATCCTGATGGACTAATGCTCGAGCTTATTTCTCCTTCTTCTAATAATTTCCAAAGTCCGCAGCAGCCGCTCCCAGACAATAACGTATGGAAAGAAAGCCCTATCACTCCAGAACATTCCATCAGAGGATTCCACTCCGCTACCCTCTCTGAAGAAGGGTATGAGCGGACTGCCTCGCTTCTTACTGATATCATGGGATTCAAGCTTGTAGTCAAAGACAACAAGGAAGGCAGATTCCGATTTGAATCAGTAGTACACAAGAATCGCAGTCAACAGGAAGAAGAAGCAGGGGGAGGAATAACAACACCATCAGTAGGCTCAATTGTGGACGTTGTATGCCAGCCCGACATATCTAGAGGGTATGTAGGAATAGGCACCGTCCATCATATCGCTTGGCGTGCAGCTAATGATGGGCATCAGCTAGAGTTGCGGGGGAGAATTATCAAAGAAGCGCGCCTTAATCCTACGCCGGTGATAGATCGCACATACTTTCATTCTGTCTATTTTCGAGAGCCGGGCGGCATCCTGTTTGAAATCGCCACAGACCCACCAGGTTTTGCAATAGATCAAAAGCCGGAGGATCTCGGAAAACGACTAATGCTACCAGAATGGCTTGAGTCTGTGCGTGGAAGGTTAGAACAGCTGCTTCCTCCGATAAAACTGCCTGCAGCAAATAATAAAATGGCGAAGAATAGTAAGGAGAGTGTTGCTGCGTAGTATAATGTCTTCATCATATTCTTCTCGTCCTCCTCGTCCTCCTTCGTCTGATAAAATCCGGCGGCAGCTTGGCTTTGTGCATCGCTTTGTTGCGCCACCTAAAGACAAAGACAGCGAAGGAACTAAACAAAGGACTGCAAAAACTTTGCTTCTTTTACATGGTACTGGAGGAAATGAGGACGATCTGTTGCAGCTCGGGCGGCACCTTGACCCAAAAGCTGCATTGCTGAGCCCTCGAGGCAAGGTACTGGAAGGGGGGGTAATGCCTCGCTTTTTTCGTCGGCTTGCCGAAGGTGTGTTTGATGTTGAGGACCTCAAATTCCGTACTAACGAGCTTGCCGATTTTGTTGATGAAGCTTCAAAAGTCTACAGCTTTGATGCACGCAATGTTATAGCGGTAGGGTATTCTAACGGTGCAAATATAGCAGCAAGCATGTTGTTACTTCGACCGAGAACACTTACTGGTGCAATACTCTTTCGTGCAATGGTGCCTTTTGTCCCTGACAAACTCCCGGATCTATCTGGCAAAGGCATATTCATGTCATCGGGATTGCAAGATCCAATAGCTACAAGACCACAAGCTGAAAAACTTTCTGGCTTGCTCAAGCAAGCTGGCGGTAATGTCATTTTAGAATGGCAAGATAGTGGTCATGAGCTGACACAGGATGACATCGAGTCTGCTAAGCAATGGCTGTTGGAGCGAGATGCTAGATAAGGGACTACTACTATCTATATATATTTTCTAAAAGAATCAAACATACACACAGACATGCTGCGGAGAAGGTAGAGACGCTATTACCATTTTAGAGCTTAGTCGAGCGATAAATTTTCTTCTAGCGCCTTGTGGCGTTCTGCCTCGTTGAGGTCCGCCGCTTGTCATCAATTGTTCATGTTGAACGGCGAAAGCTCATGGTCGAAGGACAATTACTACTATATATCCTCGCCGTCTATTTTCCAATATCAAAAAATAAGAGAGGGCGTTCTTTCAGTGCTTCATTCCTTGTTTTACTTTCTCTACCATTTCCGCCGGCAATGGATCGATATTATGTGCCATCTTTGCGTGAATAGCAGCCAATTGCATTAGTTCGTCTTCCGAACTGGCACCTATCACCTTGAAGTCACAGTCTACGCCCGCATCACGACAATTTAATTCCATGATGTATACGCCTAATGATGAATCATGAAACTAAATAATAAGACTGTCGGTTTTCGAATTGCTTGCAAGTAATCGAGTATCACAATATGCGAATCGAATGAAACGATCGAACCCACAAACCGATCCTCGGCTTCTAATGCATAAGGCGAACAAGTATGAAAACTGCGAGGGACAAGCACCTTCATTGTGTATATATGTCTCCAAGCTAGTTGTTTAGGCTCTTAAGGTTAGTGTTGGAGAGAGAGTGAATTTTAAATTATCATCAATCTGCTGAACTCAATTTTTTGAGGTTCGAGTCTCTCTCTCGGCCCACTTTTCATTGTCATTATATTGATAAGATTATTACCATCGTGTGCGTAACACTTGGATAGTAGGCTAATTCGGATTCTGTCCATATGGAGAAGCTGCAGACTAATATGTTCACTATCGTCAGCAAAAATGAAAGGACTCTATGTTAGCCGGCTTAATAATTCAGACTTTTACTGTCACTGCCTACCAAGCCTCAGGATAAATCTTTTGTGACCAAGTTAGGAGACTCTTGGTCAATAAATCTCAATGATACATTACTCTTTCTATACTGAGTTGGATAGGCTTTCTAGGCGATTCAGCAGAAAGGAGAAAAGTGTGCTGCAAGTAATTATTGAAGAAAGTCTTACGAATTTTATTTTTGATGGAATCAAGAGAAAAACCGGAATGCACCAAGAGACCCTCTCAAGGACCCTTGCTCGGCTAGAACATGCTGGCATAATAACAAAGACATCTCAGGGGTACGCGGTCGCTAATAATGCAAAAGAACATTTTCCAATACCAGTAGGTTATAGCTCATCATTTATACATGTGCCATTAATCCAGACTATCCTTCCTCAGGATGTTGATTTGGAATGTATCCTTTCTGGCCTTCAAGGAAAATGGTTCGGAACACTACGCTGGTTCGGACGTTCAAAGACAGAAAGCAACATAACTCTGAAGTGGTTAACAGAGGATGGCAAAGTCCAGATTGAAGCTCTTTTTTCAGATTCGTCGCTAAGCATAGAAGGCAAGCTACAAAATAATAAAGATCTGAGCAAGGCCATTAAGGCATCGCATCAACTGATGGAGCAAATCATCAAGCTCTATTCGAAACAAAAGAATGCAATTCTTTAGCATATGATTCTTGGATAATCGATTGATTGATTGATTAATTAATTGACTAAGTTACTTCTATTACCAGTCAACAAATAGTGCATTATCCATTGTTAGTATGTATATGTTGGTGAACCAGATAAATTGAGCAATAACAACGACAACGACAACAACAAATCTCTAGGCACGCTAACCTCGCTGTCTGATGCAATAGTGACTGTTGCAGGGAAGGTCTCTCCCTCAGTAGTGGGAGTGCAAACAGGACGAATGGTAAGTGGTTCAGGTATCATTTGGAGCAGTGAGGGCTATATCGTCACCTGTCATCATGTTGTTAGGGGCCTCAAGAGAGCGCAGATAAGCTCACATGAGCTTGGAACTATGCCTGCAGATATAATTGGCAACGACCCCTACTCTGACATTGCGCTATTGAAAATCAATACGAATGGCAAAACATTGCAACCAATAGAAATTTCTGAAAACGAAGATCTAAAGGCAGGTCAAATCATACTCGCCATTGCCAATCCTTTTGGAGAGCAGGCAAGCATAACCAACGGAATCATCACATCATCGAGAAGCTCTGTAAGAGGTTGGTGGGGAAGGACTATGATGAACAATGTAGTCATAACAGATGCGCAGCTGAATCCTGGTTATTCCGGAGGACCGTTGGTAGACGTAAAGGGTAAAATGATAGGTTTGAACGCCTTCTACATATCATCCAGAGGCATCGCAATCCGAACAAGTAAGGTCAAAGGAACTGTGGAAAATCTGAGAAATTATGGGAAAGTCAGACGTGCATATTTGGGGATTACTCCATATCCTACCTCTATTCCAGAAGAGATAACAAAGCGGACAGAAATAAGCCAAGATTCCGGGCTAATGGTTACTTCAGTTGAACTTAATTCCCCTGCAAAGAAGGCTGGTCTGCTAATGGGTGATGTAATATTGAGTCTTGACAGTAACCAAGTTGGGACTTTATATGATATAGATCGGCTGCTGACACAAGAGCTAATAGGTAAAGCTGTGAAGCTGACACTTCTTAGAAGTGAAAAGTTAACCGAACTAACAATCATTCCGGAAGACGCCTCAAAGAAAGAGCAGCAATAGAAATACGGACAAAAAACAATCGCTATTTTATTTTGATGAAAAGGTGCAGGCGACTTTGTTAAATAGAGGAGATCTGTACGGAAAGTTCCACAGGATGTATATGGACAAGATGCCACAAACGCAGCAGAAGGACTCTGAAAATGGTGTAATAACTGGATGATACAATGGACAGAGCGAGAGGATTTTCTTTCTGGCAGAGGAGTCCGTGGACATATGGCGGCGGCGACAGTCCAGTAAACAATCTAAGGAGATGTAATAGTCTTTCTTCGCTTTCCAGCCAGATAATCACAGGCCAAATCAACCTCGTCGCTGCTTTTGTGCCATCCATCTATTCATCCATCTTTTTATTGCGAAGCCTGACGCCGAAAGAGCCAGGTCGCTGTTGGCATGGCAACAATGATAATGCCAAGACACAAGCGCCAAGGATGGATATAGAGTGATTCCACCTATCCTTCTTTGAGTTCCCATCAAACGTAGGCTTAGATCAGACTGCACGGAGCTGACCCTGCTCAAAAGGATGTGTGAGTTCTAGATATTCATGCGATTGTGTTCTCTCTCAGCCCCTGATATTTTTTCCGTATCCTCTCTCAGGCATTTCCAGTTGCCTTCCTATCTTGTTTAACAGTGGAAAGGAGACATTATCAGACCTGTGGAAAATAAATTGACCTCCACGCTACCTTGTAATCAATAACGGATCTAAAAACAGAAATTACGAAAAGCATCAACAAGGCAAAAAACTGGAGCTCAAATGAAGAGAAGTTTGGAAGTAAGATCAGAAAGAGTATAAATGGAATATCTAGTTGTAACCACTCAATTGGAGCCGAGTAATCTTTCTTTGCTAATGAAATGAATAACCAGCTAGCATCAACGATTATTAGAAGTGTAATCCAGCCAGTGAAAGCATGAAAGGAGTTCAATGTAAGCCCCATAGCGATGAGCAAACTGGCTTCAACAAATAACACAATGAAATCAAAAAGCGTCTTGCCTTCGGTTCCTTTCTTTATACCTTGTCTAGCTATTTTTACTAGAAACATAGAGGTGCCATGGTAGAAAGGCACGGCAATAGATAAGAAGATGAGGAGCGACCAAAATTCATTAGGGGCTGCCGAGACTAAATCCAAAGGGCTTCGCGGCTGTCCTGCCAATGGGACAAATGCACTCTGCAATGCAATTGTTATTGCAAAACCAGCGACAACACCATATATTCCCGATAGAATTAAAACAGGATTTCTTCCTTCATTATAACTCGATTCGGTTTTTTTTGTTTGTTCAAAAGTGGGTTTGGACTTGTCTAAAATATGGTGTAAAACATAAATCATTACAAATATTGCAGATGTGACTCCGGTGAGTATGGATAGCGACGAGAGTGGATTCGCAGGGATCAAGAGTGACAAGTAGGTAAGATTAGTTATGAATGGCAATACCAGCCATATGACTCTATTCATCTAACATCCACACACTTTTGGCATGTTATTAATATGTATATCAAGGAAACAACAAACGAGCTGCATCCGTAAGCCAGTCTTCATTTGCTATCCTTTGAGAGGAAGGAGAAAAGCTGATGAGCTGGAGAGAATTTAGTGCTAAGGATTTTTTGCAGGATCACCTATTATGCAACAAGTTATGCAACACTTTTGTTGCATAATGAGCGTGGGAAAAGTCATTTTGACAATGAATTGAGCGAACTTCTTGCCATGGAAGAGAAATATATTATCGAAGGTTGTTAATGATGTATCCTTAAAGCTCGATCGGCTTAAGTCTTTTCATACTTATAAAAAAATAGATTGCAGAATCATGATAAGCCATATTGAAATGAGCAGTCACAGAATTAACTAACTTTAGCGCTTCTGCAGTTGTTCTAACACCATTTGTTTACCCTTTGGAAATAATTCCCTTTTCAATACGTTCCATTCAACAGATATTCTTCCAGGACCTGTCAGCAAAAGGCTAATCGATATCGCCATCAATAACAAATCTAGTTCATATCCACCAACAAATCCTCTTGATAGTTTAGCAACGATTGTAGAACCTATCATTTCAATTATTAACAAAATTGAAGCTACCCTAGTTAAAACTCCTACAAGCAAAGCAATACCGCCTATTACTTCTAGCAATCCTATAGGGAGAGCCATTGCAGCTGGCAATCCAATCATATTAGCAAAGAAATCCTCTGTTCCTGCTATATTGGAAAGCTTAGGTAAACCATGAATTATAAACGCAATTCCAGCTAGAATCCTTATTGGAAGAGGACCATATTGAGCTAGTTTTTCATATACCATTTTTTTTACCACCATCTTTATCCTTATTACCATTACTTCGCACTATTGCAAAGGCTTTTCTAGCTTGTTTGACTGTCAGAGTTACTTGTTCTCTATCCATAATCTTGTATTGTGAAATGGTTTGCCCTGTTGATGGATTTACAGTGGATAGGCTAGCAGCAGCAGCACTCATCACTTATGATGTTCCAATCTATCATATATTAGAGATCTGCTCAAGTTCTCTACCGCGGCGCGGAAAGAAGTTAATGCTTTGGATCAAAGAATTTCACATAAGTTCTAAAATACAGGTTTCCCGCTCTTGCTTCGATAGTAAGGAGATCGCTCTTGGAACAAGCATTATTCGCTTTCATGATGTACTGGCTCAGCACCGCAATGCCTTCACCTAGATCATCTCTGTCCAAGCTTTTCAAAAAGTTAATCCGGCTCTGAAGAGCTTGGCAGACACCTAATTTCTTTGTAAATACAACAACACTTTCTCTGCATTTCTAAAAGTATCATACTGGCCGATCCTGTAATTGCTGCGTGTGGGACTTGACATTACATTATATTCATGTTTGCGACAAGGTTGCCAAAAGAATCCAACAAGATAACGTTAATGTTACGATCTGTCAAAAACCGCATATGGCGTCAGTTGAAGCGTAGCCCTTGCCGGCAATTACAATCCTCCGCTCATAGGGGATTTGAGTAGCAAACCATTCTTCGACCTTTTGCTCTCCAGTGAAAAATGTCCTTGCCCCCCTTCATGCATACTTTGTTCCCTACTATCGGTTCCTACAGCAGTCTCGGCAGTTGGCTTGAAGCGCTTCCTTGAAGGAATTTCGTTTGATCATTGATGATATATTTCCACCACAGATTGTCTTCAAATTTCTTTGCGACATATATAACTTTGTAAGAGTTTATTTTTGTAGCACAGACTCGCCGCGTTGCCAATTAATTATGTGCTCTTGAATACCATTCCAGCCCTCGTAAAAGACCATAACCCTATCACCGTACACAACAACGGATGATGGAGCTACCTTGCAACACTCCCATCCGGAGCCCAAGTCGAGAATTGGTCGAGGCGTCGAATTGCCCCCTTCTTTTGTCCACGGTCCTAGCGGACTGTTTGCGTAAGCGACGAAAATTCTGTCTGCCGAACGGGCTGTTCCGTTCTTGTCGGAGAAACCATGATAAAAGAGGAGATAGTGCGTGCCTACCTTTGCAATGGCCGGAGTGCCGAGCAAGCTCCCTTCGTCTGTGTTGGGGCTAAAGAAGTTTAGCGCAATCCCTCTTCTTATCCATGGACCATTGATCGGGTTAGTTGCAGTTGCAAGACCGACACGCCTTCTTCCTGGTTGGGCTGCGTCGTCGGCCTCATACCACATATACCAAGTGCCATTTTCAAACAAGACCGTAGGCGCAATGACTTCCGCGCTCTCAAATCCTGAAGAGGTAGCAGTGTAAATCGTACCGTGCTCTATCCAATCGAGGCCGTTGCTTGAGCTCATTAATCCGATAGAGGCCTTGCTGGTGCTGTCGTTTCGGTAGAACGTACCAGCAGCCGCCGCCTACCCGAATGACGTCCGGCTCTGTATGGCCCAACAATACGGGGCTACGCGAGTGCCTTGTGAAGCTGGATAGCCTCATGATGCCAGTGTCCGCTGGGACGTTGGTTCGTCAACTTACTATTAGCTCTCCTTGCTTGTGCTTTATACGCTCTGCTAGTATTCTCTTGACGACGTCATTTACTGATTCTCCGAATTTACCTTCACTTTGAATTTGTTTGTATATCTCGTCTCTTAATATAACGTGCTTAAATTTGTTTATTTGGTTGCTCATTTTAACGTTGTAAATATAGTTAACAACACGTAGTATAAGAGAACTAATATTATCTGCGCGTGCATATTATCAGTAAGAATGTTCTATAGGTTATCCATTAGGAGTGTGGCGCGCGCCAAAATGCCAGGAATATATCAATATATATCAATAGATTTTCAAATTCGTGCGTGAATTTGCGCCGCCGTACACAAAAGGTACATAAAAGTACCATATATGTGCGCCGAAAACATCCTTTGTCACACAAAAAAATTTTTGTCACACAAAAAAAGGAAGGAAATTAGTCGTCGGTTGAGAAATTGAGAACCAAGAAACTGTGGCTTACTGATTTACCACAAGTTTGATATTAGACCATCGTGAATGTTACTGGATAAGGGTTAACAAAAAATGGAAGGAGGTACTTATGGCTGAGAAATTTATTTCCCGCGGTTTCAAAGGACGAGGGAGGGAAACCGCTACAGCGCTCAACGAACGGATTCCGCCCGGCCAATATGAAACGAAGGATTTTCCGGTGTTGTCCGCCGGTCCGACTCCGCGAACCTCGCTTGAGCGGTGGGACTTTTCGATTTACGGGGAGGTGGCCAAAGATCTGAAATGGAGTTGGGACGAGTTCCGGAAACTGCCGCGCGAAACCGTGATGGTTGATATTCACTGCGTCACAAAGTGGTCAAAGCTCGACACCGTCTGGACGGGCGTTTCGGTCGACACGCTCCTCAAAGGCATTGACCTTGACGCGCAGCCGGCCGTCGGTTATCTCGTCGCTTTTTGCGACGGCGGTTACACGACGAATCTGTCACTCGCCGCCGTCCGCGGCGGAAAAGCGTGGGTTGTTGACGAATACGACGGACGTCCGCTCGCGCCCGAGCATGGAGGTCCAGCGCGCTTGCTGGTGCCGCATCTCTATTTTTGGAAAAGCGCAAAATGGGTGCGGGGCTTCAAGCTCATCAGCGAAGACCGCCCGGGATTCTGGGAGTCGCTCGGCTATCACAACTACGGCGACCCCTGGAAAGAGCAGCGATACACGGGTGACTAAAAGGCATGGCGCAACAGCTTAAATGGCAACTCGGAACGGTGGTCGAAACTCGGCAGGAAACGCCGAAGGTAAAAAGTCTAATTCTCGACTTGCCGGATTGGACCATGCACCTCACGGGGCAGCACGTTGACGTGCGCCTGATGGCGGAAGACGGTTACCAGGCGCAGCGCAGCTACTCAATCGCTTCTCCGCCGGAAGATAAATATTTGATGCTAACAGTCGAGCACATCGAGGACGGCGAGGTTTCGCCCTATTTAACTGATGAACTGCGCGTCGGCGACCGAATAGAGTTGCGTGGACCGATCGGCGGCTATTTTGTTTGGAATCCTCGCGACAGGAAGAGTGAGGGCTCGCCGCTTTTTCTCGTCGCGGGCGGAAGCGGCATCGTGCCGCTGATGGCGATGATTCGCCACCGCGCGAATTCGCACAACGAAGTTCCGACTAAACTTCTATACTCGTCGCGCTCCTACGCCGATATTATTTACCGGGAAGAGCTTGACCGTATATCCGCGAACGATTCTTCGCTCCGCGTCATTCACACCCTAACAAGACGGCAACCGCAAAATTGGATGAGCTATGAGCGCAGAATCGATCGGGCGATGTTGGCAGAAACCGCTTGGCAGCCGGCGGAAAAACCAATTGCTTTCACTTGTGGTCCGACCGCGCTGGTTGAGACGGTCGCTAATCATTTACTGGAGTTAGGCTACAAACCAGAATGCATTAAGACGGAGCGATTCGGACCTACCGGAGATTGAGCGGGTATGAGGGATAACAATTTGAGATTGGACGGCAACGCGGCAGGCGGATTGCTGAACGAAATATTTCGGTTTGAGATGACGGCCGCGAAGGCGACCTGCAGGGGCTGCGGCACAATGAGACCTATCGGCGAACTGATCCTTTACCGGCACGGGATGGGCGCAACCCTACGCTGCGCCGGCTGCGACACTGCGTTGATTCGGATTACGAACATCCGCGGATATTACCGGCTTGACCTGAGTGGTATGAGCTGTCTTCAAATTGAAGCGGATATTCATTAACAGACGAGCTTTTGCACCGGAGTTTTTCGGTTGGGAGACTGTCCGGCCTGGCCCACCCGAGCCACTCAAGGCTAAACTGAAGCTCTTTTCTGGGCTTGCCACACCCTGTCCCTGACGAAGTACTGAGGGGCCAATGGGAATCCAATTGTTGGCCGGTGGAGGCCGAGGCGCTAATGGAAGTTCTGGATCTTCCTTATCGGTTTCTTGCTGAGAAGGAGCAGATGATTTTGCCAGTTGTTGTCGTTTGCGGTATTCCCAAATGATTCGATGGCGAATATCTGAAGGTGGGGGAGGGCCTTCAGGAGGCTGCCAGGGTTCCTCGAGTCTGCGGGTAGCAGGTGGACGAAAGGAACCTTTTGATGCGATTGTAGACAGACGTTCTTCTAGGAATTGGCGCTCTCGTTCATAAGGACCACCTTCTGGCTCTGGCTCTGACTCCTGACGAGGCACTTTTTTTCGACGTTCCTTAGGCTTTTTGCCAAGATTTTTGCTGGGCATGTTCTTTTTTTACCAATTGAGTAATTAATCAAGTTAGCCATGACAAACCTTCGCCTCTATCAACGGTTCTACCATTGGCAGCTTCTAAAAAATTAGGTGTGTGTGTCTGCCAGGTGTGTGGCCAGCATGTAGCTTACCCAGCCAGTTAATGCGGCCGTTGTTTGGCACATCTTCGTAAACCCGAGGCTGTCTAGAAGAAGAATGTTAATTCTTACATAAATCAGAAGAAATCCACTAAAGAAATTGGGGCTGGCGGCGCGGGCGTCAAACTACCCATATTATTTGATTTCCGCTTTGCGCCAATTATCTAAACGATTTTAGGCTATTAATGCAACTTAAGTTGCGAGCAGCCCCTTACACAAGTAATGGCGTCATCATCATCTAAACGAGAAGAAGAAGAAGAAAAAGAAGAACAAAACAAGCAGCTTGTTCGTCAGTTCTTTGAGCTTCTCGATCGGCACGACGCAGATAGAGTCGGACAGTTATTAGTATCTAGCACTAATTACACTTTTCATGTTGGAGGAATATCCTCCCCTCTGGGTTGGAATGAACACAAACGATTCCTCGCTGGTGTCACCAACGCATTTCCAGACCTTCACCATGAAATCGTAGACATGGTTGCTGAAGGAGATAAAGTCGCAGTCCGTCTCAATCTTACTGGCACCCACAAAGGAGAGTTCCAGGGTATACCGCCTACTGGTAAGAAACTGTCCTTGGATGAAATGGGATTCATAACTATCATTGATGGCAAGATTACAGAAGGGTGGATAAGTGCAGATACGATGAGATTGATGCAGCAGATTGGAGCGTTACCTCCACCATTATCTGCTGATACTACTACTACTAGTAGTACGGCTCGCTCTTAATGATGATGACAGATCTAAAGATCATCGCTCCATTTTTTGAACGATTTTTTAGCGGGCCCGTCTGGATTTGGATAAAAATTCGTTTGAATCCAAAATTCATCAACCCCCAGCTTTTTCCGATAGTACACTCTCCTCATATACAGTTGGATGGCAGCATATACCGTAAACTCCTACTATGGTTACATCATCGCCTCTGGCCGCAGCAGTACTAGTCTTGCTCGGGGTCTGTGATGGGATTTTTCATAGCGATCGCTTTAGAAATTCGCCGCCACACCGCTTTATTGTGACCAAACATGAGATCCCGTGGAACTAGTACTCGCTTTTTGATAAGATACACAGCTCACTTGGAAGGGAGAGGGGGTAGGACGCATAGGAGAGAAAGTCAGCTATCGCGCACACACCTGCATATAGACCGGTGCATGTCTTTGACTTTCTGCTTTGAAAATATGCAGATCTCCACTTCTGTCGACCATACAGGACTGCAAAATCTTTAAATGTTTAGTACATTCTGTGGTTCTATGTATAGAAATATGCTCTCTATATATAGAGAAATCGCAGAATCTAGTGTATTGTTTGCAAGAATTATAAGCCTGTAGCGCCATATACATTATCGATATAATGAAAACACGGAAGCTGTGTGACGCTGTGTCACGCAGCCAGGACGACAACAGCAACACTGGCGTCAACAAAGTAAAAGGGAGGCGCAGTACAACATAGGAGATGCGACGGCTCGAGTATGTGTGTACCGCGTGTGGACGGCCCTTTGGCCGGCTGGAGAGTGCAAGACGCCACGTTTTCAATCCCAATATCCATAACGGGCAGGGCGCTACTATCACTAGCTTGACTGAGTATGCCCTAGGGATAAAACAAGGTCGGTATCTGCTACCGTCATACAATGTACCACGAATTCTTCTTGAAGGAGGTAAAAGAAGCATGCTACAGCAGCCACCACCATCATCAGGAAATCAGAGAGGGCAGAAGACAACAAAGGGCACCGAGACTATGTTTGATACGATGCACAAGTACGCAAACTTTGCCCGCGACTTGAAAGACTTTACTGAGATTATGACAGGGCAGGCTGCTAAAGCTGCTGAAATCTCTCAGCTAAACCAGCTTCCAGAATTCTTGATTGGATATGCATGTGACAGATGTTACACGACAGAGTCAAGGCCGATAATATCTCTTGTTGACCCCACAACAACAGTCCATCAATGCGACCCGGCCAGAGCACGCAAGTTTGAATCGGTCGAAAACAGGGAAGAGACTTTCAAAGGCGTGCGCAAGAGCTTTGCTGGCACGATCAAGTTGCGAATTGACACGTGGACAAAAAATAGCGGCAAATATCTGATCGCGTACGCGATATCCCCGGAATTTGCTCAGCAAGCACCACCATGCCTCAACAGACTCAAGGTCACTTTGCAAGCTGGCAGCGATCATTACCTCAACCGCGCTATCGCATCAGCCAAAAAGGATGGCTCATGGATCGCCGTAAACGACAATGAGACCCTTGACTTTGTGGAAAAGACATACGCCAGCGTAGCCATTTTTGAAGTCAAGATTGATAGCAACAATAATGATGATGATAATGACAGTAAAAATGAAGAAGACTCTACCTCCACACACGAGCACTTTCTCGTAGGGATCGTGCCTCCACAGTATGTAGAAGCGAAAAAGCAAAACGATGAATTTGCAACTCTCATGAAGGAGTTTCTTAAAGAAGATGACCGCAAAGATCTACAATAACAAGAAGAAACTAATTTTGACTTTATTGGGCTGCAAGGTCTGATACAAGAGCGCGCCAAAGCCTTCGCCGAAAGGGGCAAGAAGGACCTAGGCTGGGTGTTTGTAAACATCCTTCGGTTTGCGCAGGTGCAATAGGAAAGGTGGAAAAGGGAGATATAAGCCCGGCGACCCTCGGAAACTGTATCAAAGCAGTCAGGCTGTTCTGTGAGATGAACGACGTCGCCATAACATGGAAAGAAATCACCCGAGGATTACCAAAAGCAAGACGCTTTGCAGACGATAGAGCGACGACACTTGATGAGATTCGCAGCATAATAGAGCAGCCGGACCGCAGAATAAAGCCTGTCATCTACACAACGTCGTCTGGAGGCATACCCCTTGAAGCACAGAATTACCTGCGCTGGGGCCAGATAAAACCGATAGAAACGGACGGCAAAGTTGTAGCAGCTAAAATTACCAGCTATGCAGGCGACCCGGAAGAGTACTTTTCATTCATAACACCAGAAACCAAAACCTCAAATTGCTTGCAATCTTGTTCTACATGCTGTAGCGCAAGAATGGGATCGGTAAAATCATGAAGTTGAGAGCCGGTGCTTTCTAAACCTAATCGGACTGCTCGAACAATATCCTTATCGTCATCAACAAGCATGATCGCTTTTGCATGCATTCTTCATAAGCACATCATAATAATGTCTCTAATGCTTTGACGCTGTGAAAATTCTATGATTCCTAGATATATTTACTCTACATGATGGTATTGCGTCAACTGATCATAGAACCTAATTGACTTGATGTTTACAAATTCTAGCATTCCGTATCTGGATAACTCTCTCCCAAAGCCACTCCTTTTCACTCCTCCAAATGGCACTCGGGGGTCAGAAACTACCACATTGTTTACAGTTACGATGCCCGATTCAATGGCCTCTGCTAGCTTGTTTGCCCTATCCAAGTCTTCAGTCCATATGCTTGCCCCAAGACCAAACTTTGAATCGTTGGCAATCTTTAGCGCTTCTGCTTCATCTTCAACTACTGACACTGGGGCGACAGGCCCAAAGACTTCTTCATTGGCAACACGCATTTGGGTGGATATTTTAGTTAGGACAGTAGGTTTGTAAAAGTATCCTTTGCCGTCACCAGCCGGGGCGCCACCAACTAGGATTTCCGCCCCTTTTGATACCGCATCTTTTACTAGAGAATCAATGTTTTCCAATGCCGACTTGTTCACTAGCGGGCCAATGTCAGTCGTGTCGCGCATTGGATCTCCAACGACAAGCTTCTTCACTTTTTGTACAAACTTTTCAATAAAGACATTCGCAACATCTTTCACTACAATAAAACGTTTTGATGCAATACAGCTCTGACCGCAGTTAATAAAGCGACCTTTCACAGCGCCAGTGGATGCCTTCTCAATATCTGCATCACCACATACAATGAAAGGATCGCTTCCTCCAAGCTCTAACACGCACTTTTTCCATTGCGAGGTTGCCCTCGACGCTACCTTTGCACCAACTGGGACGCTACCTGTAAAAGTCACCGCGCTAACGTCGTCCGAATCTATTAACGCATCCGCTATCCTGGAATCTCCCACAAGTGTTTTGAATATTCCATCTGGCGCTCCTGCGTTATTAAAAGAACTCTCTATCTGAATGCCACACTGCATTGTTGCACTTGCAGGTTTCAAGACTATAGTGTTTCCAGCCATAAGACTTGGTGCTGCAAACCTCAGCGCCTGCCAGTAAGGAAAGTTCCAAGGCATTATACTTGCAATTACGCCCAACGGTTGAAAAGTTATTACGCTTTTTCTAGCGTCTGTATTGACTACTTCGTCATTTAAGAAAATATAACCATTATCAGCATAGTACTCGGACACCCAAGCACACTTTTCAACCTCTGCTATAGACTCTTTAATTGGCTTGCCCATTTCTTGAGTTGCAGTCTTGGCGAGCTCTGCCTTGTTTCTTCTAAGCTCCTGCGCAAAATCCCGGATAAATCCTGCCCTTTTAGAAAAACCGATACCTTTCCAATTTGGAAAGGCTTTTCTAGCTTGTTTGACTGTCAGAGTTACCTGTTCTCTATCCATAATCTTGTATTG
>DATCWI010000070.1:0-5739 GCA_036566425.1 Nitrososphaera sp. | reverse complement strand
CTCCCCTCGCCTGGTATGCGGACTTGACCTCTTCATTCTCGGTAGCTTCTTTGAGAGTCCCCGGACCCCACACAAAGTGGAAATGCTCCCCGTCTGAATGCTGGTGCTTGCCTATTGCCTGATGGTTCCTTGGAAAGTCTGGATCTATTGGCATTTCTTGCTCAAAATTAATCAAGTCACATATTATATAAACTCTCTTTTCTTAAGGGAACAAATTAGACAGTAACAATATTTAACCCAAGCAATTGACGCGTGGAGAGACAAAAACATCAAGGCACCACAACAGTTAAGAAACATTGCGCGCTCTGTGGCACATTGGTAAATTAAAAAGACAGATCAATTGAAAAATCTCTCCTAAAATGATCTTCACATATCTCACAAAAAGTTACCAGAACTCATAGATAGATGCATGACATAATAACTTGTACTACTATGGCCGAACCAGATCTCTACCAAAAACTGGATAGAACAAATGAGATAGAGCTTACAGCCAAAGGTAGAAAGTCAGGAATAGACATTCCAAGGCCCGTATGGTTTGTACGTAAAGGCAAGACTCTATATTTGCTTCCAGTCAATGGCTCTGACACAGACTGGTACAAAAACATGCTAGTTAACCCCATGTTGAAACTTTCTCTAAATGGCACAGAAATATTATCTGCCAAGGGCAGACCCATAACAAACAAGAATCAGGTTGCAGATGTAGTGAGGAAATTTAAGTCCAGATATGGTGAAGGGGAAGTGAAAAAGTATTATACTAAATTTGACGTAGCCGTGGAAGTCCCACTTGACAGGTCAGGATAATAAAAACTCTTTCTCGCCTACTAAATCTGAGGGTATTCTCGAATTTTGTGAAATATTCAAGGCACCTAAGAAGACAAAAATAGAATATACACACTAGGCAAAAATAGTATGGAAAGCCGCAGAGTGATTATGACGCCTTTGAATGCATAGCATTGTATAAAACAATTGTTTGCAGACGGGCTGCAATGTTTCCTTGGCTAGGACACTTTTTCAAACAGCACGTTCAGCTCGTGGTCGAGCAGCTTTGCGCGGGCAAGCTTCATGCCGGCAGTCGCGATCGGCAGCGGCACGATGTTGACGATGCGCGCGGCAGGCGTCTTCACACTTATCGTGAGCTGATCGCCGTACCGCTCTATTGAAAAGTCGTCCTTCTCGGTAAAGGGCACCTGTACTGTCATGTTGATGGACGTGCCCTCTCTCACGAACGAGTAGGGCTTGCCGCGGTAGAATACCCTGCCCGGATCGTCGCTTCCAAAGAGCACTTCGCCATGCTTGCGCAGCATGTCCACGCCGCGGAGCTCTGTGCCGTACAGCTGCACCTCCTTGACTGGGAGCGGGTAAAAGTTTGCCTTGGCGTCTTCTACCTTTGACTTCTGGAAGCTGGCCCACTTGGCATAGTATTCGTCGGTCGAGCCGGCCATTATCTTGTTAATGACAGCCATGTCGACGTTGATGCCGTAGAGGCTTGCCGACATGAGCGCCCTTTTCGCGTTTTCGATGCTAAAGGTGTCCGGGTTTGCGACCAGCCTGACGCTTGTCTGGTCGTTGTCCCGGATTATGCCGGCAAGGTACTCGAGCCTGTCGAGCAACTCCATTTCACTTTGAATAACATCTTTGCTTGGCGCAGGTATCTTGGCAAGCGGCTGGAAGACCTTGGCAAAGCCGCTAAAAAGCCCTGCAAGGCCGGTCAGCTTTCTGCCGATGCTCCCGACAAGCTTAGGGAAATAGAGGTAGCGCAGCGCCTCGCCGGATGCAGGCATGTCGAGCACCACCACGTCGAACGACCTGTTGCGCTCGACCTCTTCTATTTTCAGCAATGAAAAGAGCTGAGTCATGCCTGGCAGCATCGCGATCTCGTAGGCAAGCGTCTCGTCGATGCCCTTGGCAGAGAATATCGTTGCCATGTACGACAGTATAGTGTCGTACTGCCTGCTCATCTCGGTGACCGGGTCTATCTGGAGCGCAGTCAGGTTCTGCTGTACCAGCTTGAGGTCGTAGCCGATGTCCGGCATCATGAAGGCGTCGCTTAGCGTGTGGGCCGGGTCGGCTGAAATGACCACCGTCCTGTGGCCGCGTTCGGCCATCTTGATGGCAGTCGCGCACGAGGTAACAGTCTTGCCTGTGCCGCCCTTGCCTGTGTAAATTATCAGCCTCACAGGTGAAAAAAGTGCCAAAGCCAATAAAAGAGTTTAGACGGTACATATGCCGCCAATAAATAGCGGTTTTGCATTAATTACAGACGCTAAAGGAAATAATAATAATAACATGTCCACGTCCACCTTCAAGCTCGTTCTGGCCGGCCAAGCATACCAGTTGTTCATAGATTCATACAGGTCTCCAAAGACAAAGCAAACGTACGAAGCAAGCCTGAGGTCATACATGATTTTCAGAAAAGTCTCTTCAGTGGAGCCCTTGCTCGTAGAAGACATCAAGCAGCCGCAGTCAAAGGCGATCGAGTTTATCAATGTCCAAAGGCGAAAAACAGCCTTTCGTGGCAGACATGTGTAATCAGGGCAGCTGCGCTCAAACACTTTTACGAAATGAATGACATAACGCTCAACTGGAAGAAGATCAACCGTTTCATTGGCGAGAAGGCAAGGACGATACAGGACAGGGCTTACACAAAAGAGGAGATCAGGAGGATGCTAGACAATTTGAATAAAATGCTAGATTCTTTCATAGAAGAGGAAAATGATAAGGCGAGAGAGAGGAAAAGAAGAAATGACCACCACCATCAAATGCTCTGCTGGCCAGCGATGGAGGTCATCAATGGCAGAGATCAAGTGACAAGACAACTTTGAAACCTACAAGAACTGTTGTCAAGTTAAAGCTCGAGCCAGCTATATTATAATAATCTCTGTTTTATTCGCTAGTCATTTTTTGAAGAGTTGGTGGTAGTAGTTGCGAGATATGTTTCTTCTCTGTTACTCTCCTCCTCTTGTACAAATTCTTCTGCCCTGTCTCTTACGATGTTAAATCCTCTTACCAAGGCATCCCAGAAGGCAGAGAACCCTATTCCTAGTATCAGCAGAACGATTACGACTAACAGAATTATTGTCCCCAGTCCCATGTCAATGCATCATCGTTTTTGTGTGTGTGTGTCAATGTCTTTTTAAACGCGATACTAAACTCTTGTCGAGCCTTGCGGATATAATATGCTCGCTTTGTCAGACAATAGCAACAACTAGTGAATAAGCTAATAATTTCCCATAATTCGGCTAATCCTACTAGAGACTTAATAAACCCGGGATAACAAACTCTGAAATGCTATTTAGCACTATAGCGTCTCGAAACAAAAGACTTGATCAATAGAAGTAGAAACGAAATAATCAGTCAGATTCTAGAGACTGCAAATGATGGAGACGATGGTGGTGCTACAAAAACTAAGATAATGTATAAGGTATTTCTTGGCCATGACAAATTACAAGAGTATCTTATGCTTCTCATAGAAAGCGACTTAATTAGCTATGACTCAACAAGACGTACATTTAAGACCACAGAAAAAGGTCTTACATTTCTTCAAGCCTACAATCTATAGACCAAACCCTAAAGGAACAACAAATCTGATGACCGCAGAGATAGGGAAGTTTAGCAAATAGACGACACATACATATACATTAGATTATTATTTCTTTATGGGTTCACATATATGTCTGTAGAAAAGTCATCACACTTTTTGAAAAATTATGTCTTATCTGGAATAGTGGCAGCAGCTCTCATTGGCTCACTCATTGCAGCACCCTACTACTCAGTGAACAACCTAATACTCGTACAAGCTCAGGCACCTCCCGCTGCAGCAGTAGATATCACGCTGGAAGGAATAAGCACAGAGGGAAGCATTGCCGTGACAGTGAACTGGACTCCGGCAGCAGACATTGGACAGCCAAACACGTTCTCTTTCATATTCACGGACCTCGAGGGCAATCTGATTTCGCCAATATATAGTATTGAGCTATTGAAGGGCAACAACCAGACGGTGCCAGGAACTCTCAGACAAGAGCAAACGTCATCAGTACAGGAGTACACTTTCAACCAAACTGGCAGCTATACCCTGAGAATTCACGATGTGCAGTCAGAGCAATACGTAGCCGGTGTGATAAACATCCCCCTGCAGGTGCCACCATCGGAATCTCCTCCAACAACTACTAACAGCACTTCTGGCAACACAACAACAATCACCACCACCTCTGACAACAACCCTGACATGCAGTTTGAAGAGATACTTGGAAGTGGATTATCGGATGACACAAGAGGCGAGTACTAGAGCATACAGAGAAATACTATATATAGACAACACTTGCCGCCACCTAAAAAAATCAGATAGCGTAGCTTGCTTCGTCTCTTCATAAACAGCTTCTTTCAAACCAAGCATTTTTCTAAATATGTTATCGGCCGTGCCGGATCCGAAGCCACAGCGTAGTGGTTGTCCTTGCTGCAACGATTATTCCTCTTTTTAGATTCTTGTTGTCCTTTTGAACCTTCTTTACAACCGATGCCCAATATTCCATCTCCTTTGTCCTGCCCTGCCCTGTCCTTCTGTATCATTTCAAAATCTCGTTCTTGTCTATGCTTCGGTCGCCAATGGATCGCAGGTAGATAAAGTCGGCAGTTGTTACGACAGGTGGTGTTTTTGCATCTCTGCCAGTTGGCTCCGCGCTAGACAGATTATTTCCTTGGTTCTGGTAACCTACTTAAAGGGACATGGCACTGAAATTCCTTCCTAAAATCCTGCTTTTATGTCCCGCCAACTTACCAGAACTCCTTTTATACCGGATCGACCATAGCAAGCACCTGTGGAAAATCAGTCCAAGGTGGTATGGCTGAGAAATAAATAATGGCTTCCGAAAGCACTGCTCCTTTGTCCAATGTTGGAATGTTCCTAGCATCGCCAGTTGGCCGAGTCATGAGGTCGGATGTTGCCATCCTTGAAGCAGACATGACAGCCGAAGACGCACTTCAAGCCATGCAAGAAAAGAAAGCTCGGAATGTTCTGGTTTCTAGAAAGGGTGAAGTTGTGGGCTTAGTCAGCAAAACCGACATCCTCTTCAAGGTGACTTCTCAAGGAAGAGGCCCTTCCAAGGTAAGGGTAAGGGAGATCATGACCAGCCCTGTGTTGGCGGTGGGTCCGCAGACTACAATCAGGGAAGCCCTTTCTGTCATGGACAAGAATAAAGTCAGACAGGTTATGGTTCATGCCTATGCAGCGGTACTTGGTATGGCCAACAGAGACGACATACTTGAAAGCATCAAGGAGATTTCCTTGGAACTCGAAGACGCTGCTCTATTGGGAACGCCTGCATGCATAATAGACACCAAGACAATTACATACACAAAAGATCTGAGCAAGGCAAAGTTCCAATGCCCATACTGCGGTTCCCCTTTTGACACAAAGGAGGTGCTCTCAAAGCATATCGACAGGATTCACGAAGAAGCTGGCGTATTAGAGGGTGATTACCGCAAGATAGCTGGCGGATGACAGTATTATTCAGTACAAAATTTTCTCAAAAGGATTGAATATTATATACCATGAACTAACGACTACTTGAGTTAATAATAATCATGAACTGCGGCTTTCGGCCAAAATAATATGACCTATAAGAATAGCGATCATCCATTGGATAGGACAGGGTCCCATAGCCACAACAAGTCAGGTTATTATTATTGTTGTGCACGCTGTAGAGATAGGATGAGATATGTTTTCAGAAGACTATTATGCCA
>DATCWI010000039.1:0-6318 GCA_036566425.1 Nitrososphaera sp. | reverse complement strand
CCTCTACTGTTTGCTAGCCCTCCTGTTTTCAGCCTTTGCCTTTTGACCGTGATGTGTATGTTATTGTCGTGATAGCCATAATCCGGATAGTCATCATTGAGGTGTGTTTTATCACCTTTAGTTTATCTTTATTGATGTTGTCGTTGTCCGCAAGTGTCTACATGTGTGATTTTTTGCTAGGCCTTGCTCTTGTCTTGCTAGTACCATTTCAAAATAATCTTTGAAAAGTGAGCTTGTCAACATTTTAGATGTGATGAGTTAGATTACAACAAGATTGGTAGATGAGGATGTTGATGGGGAGATAGTGCCACAGGATTAAGATTTATGGCAGGGAATAGGATTGACATATATCTATAGCATGGAACACTACGAGCTGGCACCAAATCTAAAGATATGCAGGATTCTCAACGGGATGTGGCAGGTTGCAGGCGGACACGGCCCAATAGATCCAAAAGTTGCAGTAGGAGAAATGGTCAAGTATCACAATGCAGGATTTACCACTTGGGACCTTGCAGACATTTATGGTCCTGCAGAGGACTTTATTGGGGCTTTTAGGCACAGGCTGCCCGAGCAGGAGCGGCATAACGTTCAGGCGCTGACAAAATGGGTGCCCGAACCTCAGAGGGTCACGCAGCAGATCACACAGTCAAGTGTTGAAAGGTCGCTTAAGCGTATGGGAGTCGGCTCTCTTGATCTGGTGCAATTTCACTGGTGGGACTACAACAATCCATACTACATTGATGCCATGAAGTATCTGTCTGGCTTACGCAATGAATCTAAGATCATCAAAAATGTAGGTCTCACAAATTTCGACACTGAGCGCATGCAGATAATGGTGAAGGATGTAAGCCTGAAGGAAATAGTGTCAAATCAAGTTCAATACTCAATTGTTGATCGGAGGCCTGAGATCAAAATGTCGCGCTTTTGCCGCGACAATAATATCAGCCTACTTGCTTATGGCACAATTTGTGGTGGGCTAATGTCAGAGCACTATCTTGGAAAACCAGAACCATCATTATATGAGCTTGATACAGCGAGTTTGCGAAAATACAAGCGGATGATAGATGCGTGGGGTGGTTGGAAATTATTTCAAGAGTTATTGTCAACATTGCATCAAATAGCGGAAAAGCACATTGTAAGTATTGCAAACATTGCTACACGTTACATTCTTGATAGACCTGCAGTGGCAGGGGTAATCATTGGTGTGAGGCTTGGGATAGTTGACCATAGGAGGGACAATTCACGGGTGTTTAATTTTAGGTTGGACAAAGACGACCGTAGTAGTATAGAAGAGATAAGCAAAAAATCAAACGACTTATTTGATACAATAGGAGATTGCGGTGACGAATACCGTAGAAGATGATATCGATCGGTCATAAAACGTAATAAAAAGTACTAAAAGCGTATTAAGAAAAATATAATAGGATCTGATATTTAAAACTCTATAATCTTTTTCTCCTCTTTGTCTCCTTGAAGTTTGTTATCTAATGCTTAATTGCAATATTCTACCTCTGAAGCTATAATGCCTAATAATAATCCAAAAAGACAGAAAGGAGGAGATGAAGATAGCACTGCGTCAGGGATAGCTTCTGCTCCAAGAGTGGAAGATGATGAAAACACTATCACAACAACAACACAACGAATTAACAGGACTTTCGATGAAGCGAAGGAAAATACAAGAAGAGCTGTACAAGAGGCAGAACGAGAGCTTCCACGATACATGCAGATTGTTACAACCAACCAAGAGCAATCAGTGGGTGCCGTGAGGGATACTATAGAGAACTATCTTGACTCACAAAGGGAAGTTACTAATTTTGTTCAGTCATTTTGGAAATCATATATTGACAACGTCTTATGGATGCCTACAAGGAGAGCCATAGAGAACTATGCTGCCACTGTAAGCAATACAACTGATGCTACTGTAGCAGCAATCCGGATTTACAATAACATTATTTATGCAAATGCAGAGGCAGTTAGGCTTTCCTTGGAGTATAATAGAGACAATGCAAGAGAAATGTCAAGAGTATTTGTAAATACAGCCAAACAATTAGAAAAAATATAAAATAAGGGTAGATTATAACAAGGACATAATAGCAGTATGTTAAAACAGAAAGAAAAGAAAAATCAGTATCAAGAACAAGGACAAGAACAACAACAACAGTATGACAAGGAGCATATAGAACTCAGCAAACGAGAGATCCAAGTGCTGAACTGCATAAAGGGCAAATCACGAACCGAAAAGCAAATAGCCAAAATGATCGGGCTTGATACTCTTATTATTTCTCCCTTGATAACCGAATTGATGCTAAAAGGCTATGTCGAGACAATTAGAAGACGTAGGCTATTTTTCTTTTCAAGGGAATACTGTATAATCACAACAGAGGGACTTGATGCACTCGAACAGGCTAGAAATCTCTTTGAAAACATAGTGAAGCTTATCCGAGAGAGGGCTGTTGAAACTATCGACAATATCGCCGCAGATTCGCCCCTCTTAAAACTTGCAGTAATGTCTGCTAAGGCAGCCTATAAGACTGTAAAGGTGCTGGTATGAGAGGGTGAGAAAAGAAAAAAATTTGCCACATCTTATACATGCTGACTATACAATATATAGATGGAATAGGAATCTCTCCTACTCTTTAGAAAAATATCAGAATGCCATAAAATGGCGCAACCCTGCCTTTGTAGTTGTAAATACTGTCTGCAAAATGAGGGAAGAGAAATACTGTCTGCAAAATGAGGGAAGAGAGAATCTGGATTTTGTTTTATCATAGCTGGTCTCCCACAACTATAGCAATAGTAATAGTAGGCATACATACAGCAGTAAATAGTATTAGGGTTTATCGTTAGCAATGGGCGCAAAAGAATCGGCAGTAGCAAAGTCTAGAGGTTCCCAAGATGAACGAGACATGTCTCCTCCAGATGCAGCTTTACTTCAAGTGCTTCGCAACAAGAAAAAAATTTCAAAAGATGAAGCAAATTATATAGAAAGTGAAGAACAATCACGTGCTCAGTCATGCATCAAATGCAAGTTCAACCTTGGTGATGAAGGCAAATGCCACGTAGTTGAAGGAAAAATCAATAACGAGAAAGGGATTTCGAAGTTTTTCTCAGCAAAAGGAGATGGGATGTTGCCAGGAGATATAGTTTGGATGTATGTAAAAGAATCAGGAAAGAAGTTGAAATACGAGGAAGGATACGTAATCGAAGAAGGTGCTTCAGGATTTCAATGCAAGGATTGCAAATACTATATGTACTCTGGTAGTTGTCTGTTCATAGAAGGCAAGTTCAAGCCCGAGATGAGCTGTGGTTTTATTGTGAAAGTAGGGCACGGTACTGAGATTTAGAACCGACTTTTCTCTATCTACTTATTTGAAAGGTTTCTCGTCCTCCCTCCCTTTAAGGTGTCCTAGACTTTAAAAATAATAGTTTGGTTATCATCTTTCGTGATGGAACCTATCTTAGAAGCTCAAAGATCAATATCGTCAGATAACGCTATTGTCGTAAAGGGATTGAGGAAATCATTCAAAAAGCTTACAGTACTTAACGGTATTGATCTTTGCGTCAAGCAAGGCACTGTTCTGGCACTACTCGGACCAAATGGTGCTGGAAAAACTACCACTATTAGAATACTTAGTACGTTGCTTTTACCAGATAGTGGTCAGGCGCTAATTCATAGTTTTGATGTAGTAAGAGAAGCCAATAAGGTGCGTAGTTTGATCGGCCTGACGGGCCAATACGCAGCTGTGGATGAATATTTGACAGGTGAAGAAAACCTGCATATGATAGGCCGACTCTACCGCCTCAGCCATCAAGATATCAAACGAAGGACACAAGAGTTACTTGAGCTGTTCGATTTGATGGAGGCTTCTGCCCGTGCAGTGAAAACCTATTCTGGTGGCATGCGCCGCCGACTAGACCTTGCAGTCAGTTTGATTGCATCCCCTCCAATTATTTTCCTCGATGAGCCTACTACGGGTCTTGATCCCCGGAGTCGTCTAATTATGTGGGATATTATTGAACAACTAGTTGCAGCTGGTACAACTATACTTCTTACTACTCAGGACATGGATGAAGCAGATCGTTTGGCTGATAAGATTGTTGTTATTGATGGCGGCAAAATTATTGCAGAGGGCACATCTGACGAACTGAAACAGCGGGTAGGTTCGGAGCGCTTGGAGATAATTATTGCAGAGGCAAGCAGCTTCGAGACAGCTAAAAGAGTCGTTGATGGTGGTGATGGGGGTCTACATTTAGATAGTAAAACGAGGACTCTCAGTTTAGCAACAACCAAAAGTGATGGAGTACATCAACTCAAGCAAGTTCTGAGTCAGCTAGATCAAGCTGGTGTTGGGGTTGAAAATGTATCTTTCCGTCGTCCAACGCTTGATGATGTATTTCTCACACTTACAGGGCATACAACAGTAACAGAGCAATCAAACGGACAGAGCGAGACAGAAAAAAGTGGTGGAGGTCTAAATAAGTAATGACCAGACCTTCTTCTTCTTCTTCTTTCATTACAGCCAACAACGTTCAGATGGAGAAGCACTCAAGCATCTTTTGGACATTCAGCGATTCGTGGGTATTGGCTAAGCGCAGCATCAAGCATATTACTAGAAACCTCGACCAACTCTTCGCTGTCGCACTCTTCCCGATTATGTTTTTCCTTTTATTTCGCTATGTTTTTGGCGGTGCGATAGATACAGGCGACTTAAGTTACATAAACTATCTTGTAGCTGGCATCCTGGTGCAAATGCTAGCCTTTGGAGCAAACTATACAACACTGAATTTAGCGATTGACCTACAACGGGGTATTGTTGATCGGTTTCGATCATTGCCCATGACAAGTTCCGCTCTACTAGTTGGTCATGTTGGTGCAGATCTATTCCGCAATGGAATCTCAGGTTTACTTGTGCTTGGTGTCAGCTTTCTTCTGGGCTTTCAACCAGCTGCAGGCCCTGTAGAGTGGTTATTGGTGCTGGCTCTTGCAACACTCTTTTCACTTGCCATCTCTTGGTTATCCGCCATCATGGGTCTGCTAGTCAAAAGCGTGGAGGCTGCACAGTGGACAGGTTTTATCATTATTTTTCCATTAACATTTGTCAGCAGTGCATTTGTGCCAACTGATACTATGCCTGATGCGCTACAGTTCTTTGCTGAAAACCAGCCCCTTACGCATGTCATCGAGGCAATCCGTGGCTGGCTTGTTGGCTCACCAATAGGCGATTCCGGTTGGTTGGGATTTGCCTGGTGTGTAGGAATTATCCTTGTTTCTATACCCGTTGCGACATGGCTCTTTAGGCGTCAAGCATTGCGATAAGTATGAAATAGAAGCAACAAAAGAGTAGTAGTAGTAGTAGTAGTAGTATCACTTTAAGGAGAACAGGATAATGATCGACGTTACGTAAGGGAAATAAAGCATATAATATCAATGTGAAGAAGCCCAAGATGGCGGACTATTAGGTTGGAAAGAGCAGATAGCAATCTATCAGTCATGTTTTAGTTACGTCAATTACTGATAAGACCAAGTGTATGCAGCTTTATCCATTGAAGATACAAACAAACGTCTACATAAGGGAAAGTCTCCAAGCTTCTCTACCGTGAGCACTTTTATCCGCATATACCAGGCCCCTGGGTTTTCTGAGATGGTCTCAAATAGAATGGTGTAGTTAAGCAATGACTGGAGTAGGAAAGCAGACCAATATCCTCGATCGTTCAGCATGGACTACACTGGCGATCCTGAGCTGTTTGGGCCTGATAACGATGTATGGTGAGACTATGGTGCTGCCGGCTATTCCTGACTTTATAGAGGATTTCAATATCTCGTACAGCACGTCATCATGGATACTTTCCTCTTACCTGATTGCAGGTGCAGTGATGACTCCAATTGCAGGCAGATTATCAGACATCTATGGTAAGAAAAAGATACTTCTTATAGTCATGGCAGTATATTCCACAGGCATTTTAGCGGGAGGATTCGCCAACAACATCGAATTCATGCTTGCAGCAAGAGCAGCGCAGGGTGTTGGGATGTCTATGTTCCCAATAGCCTTTGGAATCATAAGAGAAATCCTTCCAGAGAAAAAGCTAGCAATAGGTCAAACTATCTTCAGTTCAACTTTTTCTGGCGGAGCTGTAGTGGGACTGATGGTTGGTGCAACTATAATTCAAAATTTTGGATGGCAAGCCACATTCTTCTCAATATTTCCTATAGCAGTAATACTTGGTGTGGTGATCGTGAAATTCATTCACGTCAGAGATCCATCAACCGCGAAGGCGAAAGTGGAGGAAGGAGGGCAAGGGCTAGAGGAAGTCAGAAAA
>DATCWI010000078.1:0-12015 GCA_036566425.1 Nitrososphaera sp. | reverse complement strand
CTAGTAAAGTCTTAGTCATTCCAGACCTGCCCTTTGTACCTACTACAATCAAGTCTATCGCCTTTTCTTTAGCGTATTTTATTATCTCGTCTGCTGCGGAGGGTGAGGATGTTTCAACCATTTCAGTATTAATCTTGAACTTTGCACCGCCATGACGGGTCGCTAATTCCTCAACGGTATCAAATATCTGGCTTGCCTGCTGCCTTCCTATTCTAATAAGTTGTTTTCTTGTGTCAGAAGGAAGCATTTTGAATATCGGCTGAAGGTCAATTACATTTATGACAAAAACTTGTATTGCTTCGTTGTTACCGTTATCGTCATCATTATAATTTTTAGCTAGGGTAATAGCGTACTCTGCGGCATTCATTGAAGTGTCAGAGCCATCCACAGCTACTAATATTCTGGATGGTTTTTTTCTTGACTTCAAATTAGATATCCTCATTTGCTCTCTCTGTATTAAAAAGGATTAGAGCAAACGAGGAAGGGAGTGTATATACCTACAAAACATGAATATTATTATCACCTCAACATGGGCGTGGAATAACAGTTGTTTCTTCTGTTCCAAATTTTTCTGATACCGCAGTGTTTATTTTTGCTAAAATCTCGTGGGCTTCTTCCAAGCTTAGATTTTTATCCAGCGCTACATGAAGCTGTGCAGAAAAAGCATGGCCCAGTGGTCTTATCAGAACATCATCTACATTTACATTGAACTTCTGCTCGACAAATCTTGCAATCTGGTCTTCCATTTCTGGGTTTTTGACTGCATCTACCAAGACTAGCGTTGATTCTTTGAACGCTTGATATGCCATATAAAAGATGTATCCAGCTATTATCATACTACCTATAGCATCCATGTAAGGTATACCGAAGTATCCAGCCAAGACACTGGCAAATCCAACAAAGGAAGCGCTACCATCTTTGATAGAGTTCTTGGCATCTAAATTTAGAGATATGAGGTTATACTTCTTTGCAACCCTCCTAACTCTAAAAGCTCTGTGCAGAGAGATGCTGCCTGCTGCAACTAGAGTGATCATTGTGATTTCTGGATTTATTACATGCACTGGGTGCAGTATTCTCTCATAAGCATGATAGACTATGAAAGCGCCAAGCACTACTATTACTACTGCCGCCACAAAGGCAGCAAAGCTTTCAATTTTGGCATAACCAAAATGAAATAGCCGACTTTTGGGCTTGTGCAGCATGGTGATGCCAAACCATACGATAAAGGAGACAAGCGCATCAGCCATTGAATCCAGACCATCAGCAAAGAGGGTTAGGCTACCTGTTGTAGTAGAGATAACGACTTCAGCTATCCCTATGCCTAACAGTGTCCATATAGATACCCAGGCGGCACGCTTTCCTTCTTCAAAAGCCTTTGACTTATCTTTCTTACCCAAGAAATAATATTACATATAGAGATATAGCCTCCTGTTAATTACCTTTCCGTTAGGTTTGTTACATCTTTTGTTGCATTGGACTACCTTTTCTGCAGAGAGAAAAAAATGCCAACCGAAAATATTCATTTTCATTTCATAGTATTCTCTACTCTGTACTGTTGCAACTGATAATCTGTGTTCAACGCTAATGTTATTTCAAGTAGTATCTCTTGCTGACTCTGCACGTGAGAGAAAGGAATCCTCAGAGAATATTGCATCTAAAATGCACTAAGCTAACGCTTCTTATGTCATGCCCTATTTGAAATTGCAGGAGCATCATCTCTAATTCAAGCGAAATAAGCAGTAATTTTTCTTCCATGACCTTTTTATCGTGTGGATAAGGAGATAACTGAAGATAGCAGGGGCCTGTGGAGTTTGACATTGATGAGACGAAGGATGATAAGACTAGTGGTTCATAACATGAAGACTAATTTTCTCGGGGATTGAATTGAATTTTTCCAAAAGTCGATGAGCATACTGCCAACTGCACTGTCTCTACATGTCGGAAGTTTTTCTCTTTGAAATGATTAAGAGGGTTCTTGCGAGCAAAAGGGAGAATTTAAGGGCCTTTTCGAGTATATAAGAGAACTATCATGACAAAAATGAGACTATTTGCGATAAATTTGTATTCTCACCCCTAAGGTGCACCGAGTGCATCAAATATCTTTTATATTCGAGCGTGCAGTTTGCCCGATAAATAAACTAGATGAACTCAATTCAACACTATTATTACTAGAATAAAAAAATGGACGAGGGTGGGATAATTTGAACCCACGACCTCAGCAATGCCAAGGCTTGTTTTACTTCAACCCTCGTGTGAACTGGCAACAGTTCCGTGACTTCTTACTGCAAAGAATGAATGAACGTACTGCGAAAGATAGGTTAAGATACTGAAAGCAGTTTGCTCATATCTATGGACGAACCACGAAATTGGTGCTAGTTTTTTACGTGCTTGTCAACTTGTGGGTGCTGGTGTTGTTCCTGTAGCTCCTGTCATTGTTGCTCCTCCTGCTGCATCTAGGATTAATTGGGCAACTTCGTCTGGATGTGCAACATAGGATGCGTGGCTGGTATCTATTGAAATAGTGGTAGCATTCATCCGTTGTGCGAACATACGTTGCGTATCAGGAGGTATCATGCGGTCGCTATCAGAGACTTGATACCATGTCTTCAATTGTTTCCAAGCCGGAGGGCCGGATGGTTCACCAAAAATTGATTGATTAAATGGTTTTTGTGCAATAGCCATTATGTCGGCCTCAGTCGTATTAACATCTTGAGCAAACGCATCGTGGAACATATCTGGGTTTATGTATGTCAGTCCTGCGCTATCCGCAATCAAAATTCCTGGCGGTAGCATTGCAGGGGTAACGAATGTCCCAAGGGATTGTCCCTCATCAGGTGCAAAGGCAGCGACATAAACTAGCCCAGTGACATTGGGATTATTAGAACCAGCATTTGTTATGACAAATCCACCATAGGAGTGGCCCACCAGAAGGACTGGCCCACCAGCGAGCTCAATTGCACGTTTTACAGTAGCAATATCATCAGCCGAATTATGAAGTGGAAGTTGCACTGCAATAATTCTATGTCCTGCGTTCTTTAGAATAGTAATCACTTTGCCCCACGAAGAGCCATCAGCCCATCCACCATGAACTAAAATGATAGTTGTGTTAGTGCTAGTTGCATTCGTTGTTGTTCCCATGGCCTGTGTTCCGTCGGGTTGCATTAAAGTATTATTATTGCTCTCCGTACTAGCAAAGCCAGAATATGGAGTCAAAGTAAAACTCGCAATAAGTGTTGTAGTCAGAACGAGAAAAACCACAAAAATTATTTTATCATCACGTGTTGCTGACATACTCTTAATCTATGGGCTTTTTATTTAAGGACGCTGCAAAAATTGTATAGGATCTCTCGCCGGGAATATACAAACTATAACAATCCTACAAGTCTGGCAGAAAGACTGGCCAATTTCTTTGATAAACATCCAATAACAAAATAGAACTTATCTGAAAAGCTGCATCTACAATGATTGCGTTTGGCACAAACACGGTGACCTCAGTACGTACAATATTCGGAGTTAGGTATTAGAAATGACCTGATTTGCCTGCTGATTAACCTGCCTAACCTGACCACTGTCTACATCAACTAGGAAGTGCCATATCTGCTGTTGTGACTCGAGACTTTGGTCTCCAACTGATGCATCGATTCATCATAATATAACCTAATCTACTCCATGAACAGGATGGGTCAAGAAAGACAGCAAACCACTTTGGGACATTTGGCCACCTAGCAACAAAATTACAAGTTATAACCATTGACTACGGTGGAGGTATTCTTATGGAGTGTTACATTACAGCAAGTCGCTTTCTAGGTTAGCCTAGTCAAGCCCCCACAATATACTTTTATTAATCGTAGACCTCAGACAACCGTTCAGTTCCAAAAAGTTGCTTCATGTCCATCCTTGGTTTTTCATCTTTAAACACAATTCTAGATTCATACCTTGTAGAGAATGAAGCTATTTCCGCCAAGACTCCTTCCAAAGCCGTTCCTTTGTCGGTGAGCGAATATTCTGTGTGCACTGGTCTACTGGGGATTATCGTTCTCTTAATGAGACCAAATTCTTCAAGCTCCTGCAACCTAATGGCTAATGTCTTAGTATTTATTCCTTCAATTGATTTTAAGAATTGACCAAACTTATTTTGTTTTAGCAATATCATATTTCTTATTATATGAAGTGCGTATTTTTGTCCAAGAACCTTGAGACTGTTATCGATCGGACAGACCCTCATGCCCCATCTTTCCAAATGCTCTTGTAATGGTATGGCATTTCCTTCGTATACCATTATCACTAGTTGGTAACTATCGTGCTTATATGGTTACCTGTATAGACTCTACGGTTATCTATGTCTGCAGGAAGCATTGCAACTGGGTTTACTGTCTGTAGATTTGATAAAACTGCTTGAGCACCCTTTGGCGATAATGTATAGATTAGTAGACCTGCTTGTTTCTGGAGGTTTCCAAGTAATTTTTTAAATTATTAGTTACTAACTGGTAATAATATTACCAACTAGTTACTTGCCAAGTTAAATAATTCCACTAACATATCTTGTATAATGAAAAACATCATGACAAAACCAGATGTTTGGAGAAATAAAGAATCCACTACATTAGAAAGTGGAAATGCAAAGGATATGTCTACTAAAGCTGGCAAATGGAAAGTTCATTATACACATATAACTGCCCCAACGCAATTCATAGAGACAAACGGAATCAGCTTCGCTTACCGCCGGTTCGGAAAAGAAGATTCCGAAGTACTGCCATTGCTTTTCATGCAGCATTTCCGCGGCGGGATGGACCACTGGGATCCAGCTATCACCGACGGATTTGCCATGCGAGGCCCGGTGATCCTTTTCAACAACGCCGGTGTTGCAAGTTCAAGCGGCGAGACGCCGAACACGATTGAGGCAATGGGTGAGCATGCTGCAGACTTTGTTAATGCCCTTGGCATTTCGCAGGTGGACCTTCTTGGGTTCTCAATCGGTGGATATGTTGCCCAGATGTTCGCGATTCGGCATCCGACGCTAGTTAGGCGGCTCATATTGGTAGGTACCGGGCCGCGCGCTGGTGAGTCATCGCGGGATCCGAACTACCTGGGTTATGCAACGTCAACAGACCCCAGTACTGGTGAAAGCAGCCTCGAAGCTTTCCTGCATTTGTTTTTCTCTCCGTCGCCGCGCAGCCAGGCAGCTGGGAAGGCATTTTGGGAACGACGTCATCTTCGAAAGAAGGACGTTGATCTTCCGAGTTCTCCGCAGACGATGGCGGCCCAGCTAGCAGCAGGGAAGGAATGGCAGGAAGTCCGCGGGGAGCGATTTGCAGAGCTCAAGAGCATCACTCAGCCCGCGTTGGTCGTGAACGGGAATAACGACGTGATGATTCCGACCATTAACTCCTTCACACTCCAGCAGCACATCCCCGATGCGCAGTTGATCATCTATCCCGATTCAGGCCACGGTTCACATTTTCAGTACCCTGACCTGTTCTTGTCGCATGCACGCATGTTCCTGGACGGGTGATCGGAGTGGGTCGAGGAGATTCAATTAACAGCAACCCTTGGGTATCTAGACGCGACTTGCTAAAATTAATAGCTATAGCTGGCACCGTCATGGCGTTTGCCCCATTTGTTGACTGGGGCAAGTTATTGCCAAATACCCAGTCAAATATAGGCCGTAATAACTATAGGTTGGAGGAGAAATTAATACTTGGCTAATGACAAGTATGAGGAGAGCAATACTCAGCAGTCAAACCTAGGGGCTGTCTTTGACCAGCATATCAAGCATGAGTTTGAAGATCACGATGTAGATGCAACAATGCAAACTATGACGAAGGAGCCTTATGTCCACCATGTTCCTGTGATGACAGGCGGTGTTGGGTATGCTGGCGTCTACGATTTTTATAAAAATCACTTTGTGGGCAAAACGCCTCCTGACACAAAGATTGTTCCCATCTCAAGGACTATTGGAGAGGATCAGGTTGTCGACGAAATTATCATCAGTTTCACCCATGATAGGGAGATAGATTTCATACTGCCCGGCATTCCAGCTACCGGAAAGTATGTCGAGCTTCCTCTTGTGCTGCTGATGAAATTTAAAGATGGTAAGATCTCGTATGAGCACGTTTATTGGGATCAAGCATCGCTTCTTGTTCAAGTTGGATTGCTTGATCCAAGCACTTTGCCTATAACAGGACAGGAGCAAGCGAAGAGACTTCTTGAGCTATCGCAGCAAGCTGCTAATGTATCAGGTAATACACATGACCGAAATCAGCAACAGCAACAGCAGCAATAATGATCTGACAACACACAGACCGACCGGTCTGACAATAATGGGAGTTCTTTTTGTAATAGCTGGGGCCTTTACCTTGCTTGCCGGGATAACAACACTTGAAGCAGCGCTTGCAAGGACAAGTGGGCCAATTTTAACAGATTTAGAAGCATTATCGATACCCCTTGGTATTGAAATTCTGTGTATTGCATCGTTTGTTGTAGCACTCAGTCTGTTTACGGTAAAAAGCTGGTGGGTTTGGCTTGTTGCAGTTGTGTTGTCGACCATTGGATTAATTGTTAATGTCGTCTTATTAGTTATCCCAAATATGTTCTCAATAGCTGGTGCCCTTGTTGGCATTGCCATCAACGCCATAATATTGTATTACCTTTCTAGAAAAAATGTGAGGCAGTACTTTGGGAATAGAGCGGGTACAAGGGAGTCTTCATCAACTACTACTGTGGGAATTTGAGAAAATGATGAGAATGTTTGCATCATCTAATTCATCTTTTCTGTCTGCAAAATGGGCCTACGCCTATTATCATTCTCGTGTTGGTCATCTCCGAGAGAAAACGATGCCTCGACACTGAGGATTGTGGAGCAGGATGGCTCGAGGCTGGTTCCCGCCAGATTGGAAGAGCAATCTAGTCAGCTGCGTCACGACATTTGACCAGAAAAAGTTTGACGTCTATGAAGGGTTACGCGTATCTGCATTTACATTGACACCATTAGTCATTGGGCTCCTTGTGAATCAAGTTGTCCCTTCCCTTATCGTTACATCGGGAGCTTTGTATATCTCGTTGGCAACGCTTCCACAAACCGCAGACCGTCCGCTATTTCGCATTCTCATAGCAGCTTGCTTTACATTTAATCGCTATATCCTTTTTTCCAGGGTCTATTTCCAGTGCCACATAAGAAATGTACCATTCCCGTTGCTATCAGCTCGGTCTTTATAGATTCCTACTGTGTTGCTTAGAGGAGAGAGTTCTCCTGTAGCACCATCATTAAAAACTGCTGCGCCTCTACTTTCGAAAGTACCATCTGGATTGTATTTGCCAATAGCTTCGAAGCTGTATGATGCTACGCCACCACTATCGGTCATATACTTTGTAGTTCCTTGTATATAGGATGTTTCATTATTTCTGAACGTCTCAGTAACATTCCCTTCAATACTAATAGCCAGAGTCCCATTGAGTACCCCTTTGCCTGTAAAACTATCAGTTATACTCATGTTTGTTTTCCCTGGCTTTTCTACAACAGTCTGATACTGCTCTACAAAAAATGGATTTCCTAAATCTATTGCGTCACTATCTGAGGATTTAGTGCTATTATTATTGATAGAAAAAGTGCCATACACAAATGGTGGAGTGACAAAAGAAGATAGCATCACAAATCCGAATACTAAAGCTAAAACGATATTTTTTTTGTTTCCAATTTTCAAAGTCTAATAGCAATATCCTCAGGTATTGTAGTTAATAAGCCTTTCAACGTTTTAGTCAGCAGTTAAGTTGGTTTATCGATAGAACATTTTTCTTTTGTTTTAGTATCTTCCGCAAAATAAAGAGAGCAATGACAATTGAGCAAGAATTTTACGTGACATGTGCGTGGCTGGGTTCAAGAAAGAATAATTGTATATCAGTATCTTCTATTCCTAATTATTAAATTGCTTATGGCTTAACACTATTCATGTCCGAACCACAATACGTTGTGATTATGTATAGATGGAATATATCAAAACAAATTGGCGATTATAGAAAAAGCTCTCTTCTGAAGTCACAGGAGAATGAGAAACCATGGCTATTGTAGGGATGCAGAGCTCCAATTACAGAAGAACACGCATAGCGGAATACCCGTGGAAGGTAAATGGCGGTCAATCATTTCAAGATTGGTTGCCATTGTATGAGGAGAAGATGTGCTTTTTTCCTACATTATCCAAACAACAGTGTGAAGGCAGGTCTGTAATTAAAACAAGAACTAACGGGGCGATGATCTGAATATGCCACCAGATCTAATAGAAAAGGGACCCAAACCGCCGTTCCCCGAACAATACCAAGACGTTCCTGGCATAGAGTCAAAGATGAAGCCTAAACCAGATTACGGCGAGAACTCATACCGCGGCTCAGGCAAGCTCGAAGGCAAAGCGGCGCTCATCACGGGAGGTGACTCGGGCATTGGGCGCGCCGTTGCGCTAGCATTTGCGCGTGAGGGTGCTGACGTCCTAATTTCATATCTGAATGAAGAATCAGACGCGCAAGAGACCGTGCGCATCATTGAGAAAGAAGGACGCAAGTGCATTGCCATTTCAGGGGATATTCAAGAAGAGAGTCACTGCAAGCGGCTTGTCGAACGAGCCGTCTCGGAGTTTGGCAAGGTCGATATTCTCGTGAACAATGCTGCGTTCCAGATGAGTCGCGAGAGCCTCGAACAGATTCCTTCAGAAGAGTTCGACCGCACCTTCAAGACAAACATCTATGCGATGTTTTACTTATCAAAAGCTGTGTTACCACACATGCCGAAAGGTGGTGCGATTATTAATACCAGTTCTATCAACGCTGTAATGCCAAAGCCGAAATTGCTCGCGTACTCGGCGACCAAGGCAGCCATTGCCAACTTTACCGGAGGGCTCGCGAAACTACTTGCTCAAAAAGGCATTAGAGTTAATGCCGTCGGCCCAGGACCGGTCTGGACTCCGCTCATTCCTTCGACGATGCCACCTGAGCAGGTGACGCAGTTTGGCGAACACGAGTCTTCAATGAAGCGACCTGCACAACCGGCAGAAATCGCGCCCCTCTATGTACTGCTTGCGTCTGATGATGGCAGCTTTATTTCTGGAGCATACGTGCCTGTCACAGGTGGTATGCCTGTGATGCCGTGACAGTAAAAAAGGTAGAGTACACTATGCAATCATTTGATGATGGCAATATCGCGGACCGCAACTTCGACGTACCCTCAAAAGTTCATTCAGTGTTACACGGTGTGACGTAGATGGATCTCTATCCCATCAAGCTCACGTTTCATATCAACCCTTACATCTTTGGCGAACGCCGCATAGCCGATCTCCTCGGCAAACGCGGACTGCCCGAAGGCAAGATCGCCGAGACATGGGAGATAAGTAGCTACAAAGACAAGACCGGCATCGTCACCAACGGCAGACTAGCCGGGCACACATTGAACGAACTTGTCAAAAAGTACCCGGATGAACTCGTCGGTAAGGGGTGGGATAGACCACACTTCCCTATCCTTGAAAAGTTTATCGACGCTTCGGGGATGTTGCCAATACACTTACACGCCGACGATGACGTCGCACGGCGGAAGTATGGCGAACCGAATGGGAAAACAGAAGCATGGCATATTCTCTGGGCACGATCTCATGCTACAGCGCTAGCAGGAGTCAGAACTGGTGTGACACATGATGAGTTGCGCGATGCCTTCGAGCAGCATTATTACGATTCGGTAATGACACGGTTTCGCATAAAGGCAGGTGATACAATTTACGTACCGGGTGGCGTGCTTCACAGCTTCGGGCCCGGGACACTGGTCTTTGAGGTCCAGCAGACATCTGATTTGTCGCAAGACGTGATGCCTACTGACATGCAAGGCAATAATCGCACGTTCGATGACTGGATGAAGAAAATTGACGACACACTCGACGAATTGCGCACAGACTACCAACCACACCCTCACGCCGGACTTGCGCTGCGACGTAAAGGCGCGAACCAATACAAAGTGGGCTGCGCCGGACCTTATTTTGCGCTTGAACGCTGGAAGCTAATAGAACCTCATCAAGAGCCACCACACCCACAACGCTGCTTGACGCTCTCAAACGTCGGCTCACCTATACGGATCCAGTATGATGGCGGAAGCGAAATGCTTGACCGTGCAGAGTCATGCATTATCCCGGCGACATTGAGGAATGTGTATGTCTTGCCGACAAAGCAGAGCGAATCGACTGACTTGATAGCATGCTATGTGCCTGATCTCCAACGTGAGATCGTCGAGCCCTTACGAGCAGCTGGACACTCTGATATAGAGATCGCATCGCTCGGAAAAGTTCCCCTCTGATTTACCTTTAAGTTTGCTTTGTTCAGAGATATATAGCGAATTATGCCATATAATAGCAAGTCTATTGCAAGCAAGAAGCCCAAACATCAGATATCTATTTTTCCAGGCATTAGAATAATTGCTTATCAAGGGCAGAACTGCACCACTCAAGAATCATCGTTATTGCTGCTTTATCGCTTGGTGCAACAGACCTCTAAATTGAGCGTAGAGAAATGCAACAAGTGAGCTCAGACATGCAACAACAGAAAGAATAGCCCCAAACTAGGTTGTACTAGTGTGACATTAAGGCTGGACAGTAAGCAATTTAACTAAAAGTTTAAAGCTAACCTCGACCTCATTAAGGCAGAACCCTTCTAAAAGAACTGATAGTGTAGCGGGCCCAGAGGGACCCGGCAGAAAAACCTTCAGATTTTGGACACAATACAAACAGGATAGTACGAATTGAAAATTGTAGTTCAATCATTTTATACATACCGTGTTAGTTATAGATTTCTGTTGGGTAGAGCGTAGTCGAATATATAGCTACACGGTTGTCAGGTGTAGTTTTGAAAGTTATTTATTTGTCTTTGAGATGAGACCTACTGGGTAAGATTTCAATTGCGAGGAATTTTTACTTCTGAAGAGCTCCAAAGATACTCCAAGAAGTTTCTTTGCGGGATGTATATAATGGCTCATGGTAACGTGAACAATAGCGTAGAGGCTTTAGATGTCTTTTTTAAAAACGTCAGTGTAGCAGCCTATGAAAGACCGTCATATGGATATCAGGCAACAAATGAGATTGTCCAAGACCTTATACAAAAAGGGTTTATCGAAAAAGATACACTAGAATACATTAGATTAACTCAAAAAGGTTTGGATAAGTGTAAAGAAGATTGTCGTTGATGATCATATAATGCCATATATCTATGAAGACTTCAGTTTCTCTTTGCTATTTTGTATAAACTTATAAGCATTACTTTTTGCAAAACCGTTGCATGTCTGAGAAAATGACACCTGAAGAAGTGCTCAATTCAGTAGTCGAAGGCATCAATACAGGGAATCTAGATTCTCTCATGATGCTCTATGAAACTGATGCATGTTTTGCCTCTCAGCCAGGACAACTTGCTAAAAGTCCAGAAACTATACGCCAAAGCCTACTTCTTCATCGAATCCTGCCACTCCGGCGCGTCAGCCCCATAAGGCGTAAGGCTCAATTCGTGTGGAAGAGCTAAATTGCTAAAAGCGAGAGGCGGAGCAAGGAAAGATAGCTTGCCGTAAACCGAATCGATTGATGTTATTTTAGCCGGATAGTTATCCTTTTCCGGTACGGATGCCTGTCCTGTGGTCTCAAGTAAGCCCAGCTCCTGAACCCACATCTCGCTGCGTGCGAGCGAGACCTTTACATGATAGGATCCTCCTTCAATCGACCGGCGTAACAACGCTGCCATCATGCCTGCCGCAGCGAAATCACCTGTTATAGGGTCGCCCAAGTAGAAGACGGGTGAGAATTTGGGTTTATTGGGCTCTCCCTCCTTTGCAGCAAAGCCCGTAGCGGCTTGCCCAATCTGGTCATACCCAGGACGTTCGGCCCAAGGACCTGAATGACCAAGTCCATTGACATCCATACAGACAATGCCGCGCTCACTAGTTGCAGCGAGTTCCGCCGGTGATAGCCCAAAGCTCTTAGTCACCCCCGGGCGATAACTGTTTGTGAA
>DATCWI010000017.1:0-19686 GCA_036566425.1 Nitrososphaera sp. | reverse complement strand
GGTGCATGGCTTGTGTGTCAGTATGTCCTCCACAGGCAATCAAAGTGGACCAGTCAAACCTAGAATATCATGAAAAGTCCGCTGGCACATTCAATGAAGCCTTGTCTAAAAGTGGTGCACCTCCACCGCATGCGCATTAGGCGCGCCTTTTCTTCCTTTCCTCCTTCTTCTTTTATCTTGTGGAGATTCTTGTTCCTTACTAGAAAATAGAGTTGCCAGTCATTGCCGATTCCTATATGGGGATATTCATACCCCCAGACATTTCGGTCAGGATAAAGCAGTTCATGGCTGCCAAGATGGACTTTCCATTACTCGGAAAGGATGAGCTCTTGGCCGTATTCTACCTGTTTGGCAAAGACTACAAAGTTATTGGAGAGTCTGAAGTCAGCGCTGCTAACGACTTGGCAAAAAGGACTGTCGAGCAAGTGGCAAGGGATATACGGGTCTACATCACTATGCCCCAAAAAATGGATGCCAGATTTACTCGGGAGAACTATACAAAAAGATCACTTCAAATAGTTGTTGATAGTGATGGCTGGCAACCAGATGTAGACAGGAGAGTTGCAGGGGACCCAACAATATTATCGGACTGCTTTGCCCAACACGTTGCATACTACAGACAAGGCTTCTCTTTTGAACTCTTTCCTCCCCTTAAAGCAGAACAGCTCCCGAAAGCTTTAGAAAACAAACTTGAAGGGAGGATGATCTTGCTTGGATTTAACGTCAAGAATGTGCAATCACTGCCATTCAAAAGCCCACTTCATGAATTTTTCCAATGGATGCTAAAAATTTGAGGAATGGTCTGTTACCCGCACCATTTGCTTGACATCAAATACCATCACTTCTTTTGGTAAGTTAATTGCTAGCACACGCTCTTCTGGAGGATTGTATCTTAATACATGAATCAGAGCACCATCTTTGCCAAATCTCTTGCCATTCCTCTTCTCAATTACTACTTCAGGATTAAATAAGGCGTCGAACGGGAAAAAGTAAGTCCCGCCCCATACATTGACCGAGTATTCAACTCTATAATATGGAACCGACATCCTTGGAAACAATAGTGCACTGGCAGAGTGGAGGCTCTCTCCCTCCTCGTACATTCTGTTGTGATGGAAGGTATCAATAAAAGGTACTTTGGCGTAAACAGTAGAGTTGACAGATTTCCTTATGCAGATTATTTCATACCGCTTGAATTCGTAGTCTGGCATGGTGGCGGGACCATACTTTGCATCATCATGCAACATCATTTTGCGATTCACAAGGAACTTTTCCTTTGATTCTAAAAGACGCCGGACGTTCTCCACAAACTGGTGCTCGTTACATTCGTAAAGTGGCAATTTTATCCGCCAATGCCCTTAACTACTTTTGATATCGTCATCTTAGAGCCACATATAGTGATTATTGGATCCTTTGGGTAGACATCTCCAATCTCTTCTGAGACGCTGATTGTCTCGTTGTCTCTGATGTATAGCATCTTGGTCCAGAACTTGCCGTCAGCAACAATTGTAACAGTATCGTCTAGCAAAAACCCAATTTCAGAAAGGCTGGCCTGCACTCTCTCAAATGGTATAAGCACAGAAATTGATTTCAGTTTTTGTCCGCCTTTCTTTTCTTGCACAGATACTTTCTGTGTGTTTCAGGTATAAAAATTGGTCGCAGGTTAGGTGAAATAGGATTGCAGGATTGTATTGTAGATGTTAATCTGATGCTTTTTCATCGTGAAAATTAAGAAAGACTTAATATCTTTTATTGATCTTCTTTCATTTTATTTGACAATATGGGACTTTAGCAGACTACATATTATCCTTCAGTACGGAAGGGTTTCTTACATTTACTAATTGAAACTACTCTTTTTATAGGCATGGTTTTGGCAGTATGATGACCTTGACCTATGTAGTGATGTAATATATTCAACTAAGTAATTTGCAAAACAGCTATCTGGGAGTAATAAAAAGAAATACAAATATATCAAATTTGAGGCCCCTTTTTGAAAATATTCAAAAGTGAATATGTGACAATTGCCTAATGTGCTTTGGAGCAATGCGCATCATAGAAAAAAGTGGTTCTGTTATATAATTAACATATAATAGTAGGAACTTAAAAGAAAATGGTAGCGCGGATGTGGCAGAGTGGTCTTCTTTCTATGCGAACATAATAATGCGTCGGCCTTGAGACGACAAGCGCCGGTAAGCCGATTCGCCCTCGGGCGATCAGGAGTTCAAATCTCCTCATCCGCGCCATTATGTTATTATTGTTGTCATCATCATCCTGTTTTTCTTACGGATTCGCGACGCTGTCGATTCTGTACTCTCTGACTATGCTCCGACTTAATCCTGCGGTCAAGACGTGCTATGAGCTCCTTTGACGCACTGATTGGATCATAGCCTACGGCCTTTGCATCTATCACACCATTTGACGTGATAAGCCTGGTCCGAAGTGAATACTTGCGCGTCTTGTGTTTGTCTGCATACACAACTATAGATCTTACATCTCCAAGCTTGCCTTGAATCTTCTGTAAAAAGCGTGTAAGCTGCTCTTGAATTTCGATCCTGTCTTGTCCATCTTCGAGATGTGCCATGTGGATGATAGGCTCATTGTTCTTCTTGGGTAAGACAAGCTCAAGCGCATCCTTTGGGGTGACTATGCCCATCGGCCTTCCATCTCCCACGACAATCGCCACTTCATTGCGTCTAAAGTTGTCGACCATGACATTGAGCTTCGTGCCCCGTTCTACTGAAACGGCTCTTCTTGCGATATCTTTTACCTTGACATCTTTAATACCCGCAGTTCCACCAGAGATTGCGGCAGACTTGCTTGTGCGTTCACGTGGAGTCGCAATTATCTTAGCTATGTCAAGCATATTCAGTGTCCCATGAAGGATTCCTTTTGTATTTATTACTGGCAACCGTGAAATGTTGTACCTTCTCATTTTAGAGATCGCATCAGCAAGTGAGGTATTCTCTTCTATTACTATCGCGCCAGACATGACTTCATCTACAATAGCATGTCCAAAGTCTGCAGTCGACACAAGATCTGTTTCACTGACAATACCTACAAGCCCGCCGCCATCTTCTACCACTGGCATGGCGCGATTTCCACTCCCAATTATAAGCTGGGCAGCTTTTTCAATGTCGTCGTCTCTACTCAATGCCGATGTCTTGACGATGTAACCTCTCAATTTTGAAGAAGGTTGTGCAGTAGAACTTATGAACTGCTTAGCAGATATCATACCGAGGTATTTGCCGCTTTCGTCTACAACGGGTATCTGATTAATTGATCTATCTGCCATAAGGTGTAATGCTTTTGCAATTGTGTCCTCAGAGGTAAGAGTAACGACGTCTGTCACCATTATTTCTGATACTTTCATTCAATAGAACATCTCGACGCTTGTTATTTTAAACTTACACATCTATCTGCAACATAGTTATAATGCTTCTCTATTTTAACTAGGACAATGGATAAAGAGCGGCGGCTGGTAATTGTAGCAATAGTCGCTGTAACGTTGGCTGCAGTCGCAACTGCTTTTTTCACACCTTCGCAAACTACACTTCCCATACCTGAGCCGGGGCAGAGCGGCGCCGGCAACAACAATACTCGCTCTGGCGTTCAGGTGCTTGCCCAGGATCTTGATGTGCCTTGGGCAATTGATATCGCAGAGGACGGTACGCTCTTTTTCACAGAAAGGACGGGCAGGGTCATGGCTATAGACAGGAACGGTAGTCTTCTTTCAGATCCTGTAGCCTACATCAATGTTATGCAGAATGGCGAATCAGGGTTATTAGGATTGGCACTTCATCCAAATTTTACTGAGAACCATTTGCTTTATGTCTACCACACTTATTCTAATGATTCATCTGTTTTGAACAAAGTCCTAATGCTTACAGAAGATGACAACAAGATAGTTGAGTCAAAAGTCATCATCGACAACATCCCTGCTGCCGACAGGAATGATGGCGGTAGGATCAAGTTTGGACCCGATGGCAAGTTGTATATTGCCACAGGTGACGCAGGGCATCCCGAGCTTGCCCAAGATGCTGGATCACTTGCTGGCAAGATTCTAAGACTCAATTCTGACGGCAGCACCCCAGAAGATAACCCTTTTGAAGGCTCACCTGTATATTCTTACGGACACCGCAATATTCAGGGGTTAGCATGGCATCCACTGACAGGAGATCTATACGCAAGCGAACACGGGCTTGAAGGAGATGATGAGATCAATATCATTAAACCTGGGAGTAACTACGGCTGGTCCATTGAAGATTGCAACGCGGAAAAGTTTGAAAAGCCCATCTTATGCTTCAACCCTGCGATAGCCCCTGCAGGAATGACATTTGCTGCTTTAGATAACTTAGGCTACCAAAACGACATATTGCTTGCCACTCTGAAGGCTCAACATGTTCGTCTAGTCGATTTAGAATCTAATGTGGAAAGCAATATCCTGACAGGTTTTGGAAGAATACGAGATATTGTAGAAGCTGCTGATGGCTCGCTTTATGTGGCTACAAGTAATAGAGACGGGAGGGCAGTACCTTCGCAAAACGATGACAAGATTTTAAGGATCATCAGCATGCAATAGCATGACCGTAATGACAATAGAGAAAAAAATCTATAAGATGACCAGGGAAGAGCGCCTCGAGTACATAAGAAAGGCTACTCAAATATCTGGTGACATTGAAGCAATGCTCCAACCACTTTCCTTTGAAGATTCAAACAGGATGATAGAAAATGCCATCGGAATTATGTCTATCCCACTGGGTATTGCCACCAATTTTGTCATAAACGGTAGGGAATATGTGATACCAATGGCCATAGAAGAGCCCTCAGTTATTGCTGCTGTTAGCAAGGCTGCAAAAATAGCCAAGGTCAGGGGCGGATTTATGGTTGAGGCTGACGATTCTCTTATGATAGGTCAGGTGCAAGTTGTAAAACTTGGCAATGTAAAACATGCTACAACTAAAATATTGAGAAATAAAAGTCAGCTACTCGCTATAGCGAATTCAAATAGTAAGTCTGTGGTTGCAATCGACTTGCGAGTGCGACTGCTGCGTGACAAAAGCCCAAACAATATGGGCAACATGTTGGTAGTAGAGTTGGTCATAGACACCAAGGATGCCATGGGTGCAAATGTGATAAATACTATGTGCGAAGCAATAGCGCCACACGTAGCCGAAATTACGGGTGGCGAAGTTGTGTTAAAGATCTTATCAAATTATAGCACTAAAAGATTGGTAAGATGCAGGGCGACCTTTGACAAAGATGAGCTTGGCGGCAGCCAAATTGTTAAACGAATACTCTACGCTTATGCACTTGCTTATTCTGATACTTATCGCGCAGTTACCCACAACAAGGGCGTCATGAACGGTATTGATGCAGTTGCGCTTGCCACAGGACAGGACTTTCGCGCAATTGAAGCTGGCGCGCATGCATATGCTGCAAGGGACGGAACCTATCGGTCACTTACTACGTGGGGCAGGACAAAAGAAGGTGACTTGGCCGGTGCGATCGAGTTACCCTTGGCAGTAGGCGTTGTTGGAGGAGTAGTCAATGCCCATCCTACTGCCAAGTTTGCGCTTCAAATCTTGAGCGTCAAAAGTGCAAAGGAGCTAGCAACTGTGATGGCTGCTGTAGGTCTTGCACAGAATCTGGCCGCGATAAGAGCACTATCCTCAGAGGGCATTCAAGCTGGCCACATGAGGTTGCACGCAAGGAAATTTAGTAAGTAGATATATATCCAGTAAAAGTACCTTTCTCAAACTGTCCATCATATAATGCCTACTGTAAAATTTGCAATTCCAAAAGGAAGTATTGAGGAGGTTACATTCAACCTATTAGAGCAGGCATGGCAGCATGTGAGCGGCCGCGGTCGCACATACAGAGTGAAATTGGGTGATCCTGCGATTGATGTCAAAATCCTGAGACCGCAGGAGATCCCCACTTATGTTCAAGAGGGCTTTTATGATGTGGGCATCACTGGTAGAGATTGGATACTGGAGGCAAAGGCAGACGTTGAAGTACTGCTAGACCTTGAGATTGGCCGCGTCAAACAGGTAATTGCAACCCCAACTAGCTTCCCATTCAATAACCTAAGCGACTTAGTAGCTGACTTTGCCGAGAATAATAAGACGTTGAGAATATCTTCAGAGTACCTCACCACTACTTCTGCTCATATCAAGTCAAATGCCATATACAAGAAGTACTATGGCAATGCCGATCCTATGATAATTACCCCCTGGATGAGGCTAGGTGAAAATAAAAAAGTCGAGATCTTTCTCTCATTTGGCGCTACAGAAGCCAAGCCACCAGAGGATGTAGACGCAATTTTCGATATCACAGAGACGGGTACTACACTTGCTCAGAATAAACTCAAAATAATAGACACGGTAGCCGAATCTACTGCAGTGCTGATGGCAAATAGAAAGTCTCTCAAGGATCCGGCCAAGCGAGAAAAAATAGCCGACATGCTCGCGCTACTCCGAGGCGTCGTAGAGGGACGGAAAAAGCTCCACATATTTGTCAATGTCAAAAAGGAAAAGTTGGAAAGACTGTTAAAGGAATTGCCTGCCCTTAAAAGACCCACTATCAGCCCACTTTCTGAGGAGGGCTGGTACGGTGTCAACACCGTAATTGACAAGAATGAATTTATCATGATAGTGCCAAAGTTGAGAAAGCTGGCACAAGGCCTAGTGGTATTGGAGCCAAGGCAAATACTAGCACTTGACGAAATAAACTTGGACGGATATTCCTGATGAATATAATTTACGTCACCGACCCAACTAGTGAAGCTGCACAGCTTCGCAAGGCAACTGCAATTCAGGACTCGTTCTTGGAAGACACAAAGGCAATAATGGGAGATGTCGCAGAACATGGAGACTCTGCAGTTTTCAAATACACGTCAAAGTTTGACGGCGCAAGGCTTGATTCACTTCGAGTTAGTGAACAAGAGATGAGGCAAGCATATGCACAGGTCACAAAGGATCAGATAACGGCAGTCAAATTGATGAAACAGAGTCTTGTCAAAAGCGAGATGGCAATCCTGAAGCGGCTAAAAGGAATGGTAGTATCATCATCTGAGGGTATTAGAATAGATCGCATAGTCAAGCCAGTTACAAGCATTGGGTGCTACATTCCAGGTGGTAAGGCCAGGTATCCAAGCACAGTCGTCATGTGTGCGGTGCCTGCCAAGGTTGCTAATGTGAAAAGGATTGTAGCAATAACTCCTCCAAGAAAGGATGGCACAGTTGATCCACTAACATTGGTAGCTGCAGATATTTGCAGAGTCGACGAATTCTACAAGATAGGCGGTGCGCAGGGGATAGCTGCACTTACCTATGGTACACAATCGATTAGGCCTGTCAGCAAGATAGTGGGCCCTGGCGGGATGTTTGTTACTGCTGCAAAGCTAGTTGCTTCTGCAACCGTGTCCACAGACATGGTAGCTGGCCCAACGGAGCTACTGATATATGCCGATGCAACTGCTAACCCATATCTTATTGCTGTTGACCTGATCTCGCAAGCTGAGCACAGCACTGATACTGTCTGCGGCCTTGTGACTACCTCGAGCAAGCTAGCATCAGAAGTGCAGAATCAGGTAGAGTCAATAATTACAAGAATTACACGGTCAGATATTGTGAAAAAGAGTCTAAAAAACAATGGCTTTATAGCCATTTGTAGGAATGAAGGCGCTTGTATTGAATTTGTAAATGAGTTTGCGCCAGAGCATTTAGAAATAATGTGTAAACATGCTGAAGTTATTTCCAAGAAGGTTGATTCAGCTGGACTTGTGCTGATTGGACAGTATGCGCCATCATCTGCAAGCGACTACAGCCTAGGTTCAAATCATGTACTTCCCACCCTGGGATTTGGCAAGTCCCGCGCATCACTATCAGTACTTGACTTTGTCAAGATAGTAAACGAGGTGAAAGTAGACAAGTCCGGATTGGCGAAGGTGGATAGATCTATTAGGGAAATTACATCTGCAGAGGGGCTCTTGAATCACTATGAAGCAGTGAAGGCGAGGATGAATGAAAAAAAAGAATAGCTGGTTCAATAATAACATCAATCGTATTACTTGGCTTGACCACTATACAAAACCTGAAAAAGTAGAAGGCGCAATTAAGCTAGACTCAAATGAAAATTTTGTGCTAGATAAGGATTTTGTCGCAGGCGTAGCAACTGAAGCTGCAAAACAAGTAGATCTCAGAGAATACCCCCTTGGCCAGATAGATGAGCTCTATGCTCAGCTTGCCACATATGTTGGCGTAAGTGGAGAGTGTGTGGCTGTTGGTAGCGGGTCTGACCAGATAATTGAACTGTTGCTATCAACTGTTGGAAGTAGACGTGCTACCGTGTTTTCTCCCACATTTTCATACTTTATTAATCGGTGCGAGCTTCATGATATAAAGGTATACCAGGTTCCCCTAAAGCCCGATTTTACTCTTGACAGAAAGGCATTTGTAAAGGCTGCAAAGAGGTCAGATCTTATTTACATCTGCTCGCCAAATAATCCTACGGGCAATCAACTTGGTAGACAGGAGATGATCGAAGTCGTAGATTCACTTGAGGACAAACTTGTATTGATCGATGAGGCGTATGTAGATTTTGCAGATTACTCATTGTCAAACGAGGCAATAAAACGTAATAATGTAATAGTAGTTCGTACGCTATCAAAGGCATTTGGTCTTGCAGGCGCAAGGGTTGGCTACATAGTGTCAAATAGAAAATTTGTGAAGATATTCAGATCTATAATTCAGTCTCCTTACCCCATAAGCACACTTTCGCTTGCAATTGCATCAGGTGTTCTTGCAGATACCGATCAGATCAAACAGACTATCATATCTGTGAGGAGTGAAAGAGAGAGAGTGTTTGCCAGATTGGCAAAAATTGATGGAATTAAGATTTTCAGATCAGATGCTAATTTCATCTTCATCGAGGCGGGCAAGAACTACCACGCAATTTCAAGAATTCTCAACAACAACAGAATTGTAGTAAAGCTGTTGGGCAATATTGCTAATCATAGAGGCTGCATGAGAATCACGATAGGTACTAGAGAAATGAATGACAAGTATCTTCAATGTATAGAACAGATAATTTGATGTATGATTGTATACTCTTTGACATCGACGGTGTGCTAGTTGACATTCGTAAGTCCTACAATGCTGCCATCAAAGAAACTGTGGAATATGTGCTCAAATTTATCACTGGCAATTCTTTTCAAGCCTTAGTCACAGATCAGATTATTTTGAAGTTTAGGCAGAGCGGCGGCTTTAACAACGACATAGACACCAGTTATGCCATAATTCTTGCAATACTTGCTAACCCTCCAAAGAACCTCTCACAGGGAAGGAAGTTTCTTGCCAAGGTAGCAGAGAACTGTGACGAGAGTGGCTATGTCTCTGTAGAAAAGTTCCTTGCTATTTATGACATCGACAGGTGGAAAAAAATACTAGCATATCCTGCACCAGTTAAAGAAAGCATGCTTGCACGAGTATTTGATGAAATATTTTATGGGCCTGATCTGTTCAGAAAGCAGGATCATTTGGAGCCCAAATATTATACTGCTGGTAGGCCTCTGATAAAAAATGACAAGCTCGTGGTAAGTGCCGAAACGGTGAATAAGCTTAACAAAATGTTCTACGGCAGTCTTGCATTAGTCTCTGGCAGAAGCAGAGTGGCTGCAGAGTATTCGCTCCAACATATAATAAAATATTTCAACCATGATGCATGTGTTTTTTTAGAGGATAAAAGACGAGAATATGCCAAACCAAATCCCTATGCAATCAAACATGCGATGAAAGTAATGCGCGCAAAAACTGCAGTCTACGTAGGCGACTCTGCAGAAGATCTACTTATGGCAAGACGGGCGGAGAAAGAGACAGGCGCAAAAATTGCGTTTATAGGGGTCTATGGCAACAGCTCTGAACGAGACAAAACAATAGACAAGTTCAAGCAAGAGAGTGTTGAGGTGATTATAAGGAGCGCCAACCAACTGCCGAACATAATAAATAAAGTACACACTTGTAGTTTAACACACATTTGGCTTCTGCCAGAAGAAAGGCGAGAATTGAAAGGGTCACAAAGGAGACGGCGGTAAATGTTAGCGTTAATCTTGATGGCACGGGTAAGACCCACGTCAAGACGCGTCTATCCTTCATCGACCACCTGATCACATCAATTGGTAAGCACGCCATGATCGACATCACACTCAATGGCGAGTCAAAGGATGATATAGTACACCACCTCGCAGAAGATGTTGCTATCGCATTGGCTCAGAGCATAGACAAAGCGTTAGGTGATAGAGCAAGAATCATACGATTTGGCTATGCACTCATACCGATGGATGAAGCACTGGCATACGTGTCGATTGACTTAGTCAAGCGACAATTCTATAATGTGCAGCTAAAACTTACCAGAGATAGCATTGAAGGAATACCCAGAGAAGATCTTGAACACTTTGCAAGATCATTGGTGCAGAACCTAAATGCATGCACTCACATGGTAGTAGAATATGGTGAAAATGATCACCACAAGGTTGAAGCAGCACTCAAGGCTTTTGCAGTGGCACTTAGGATGGCCAGTAACGTAGATAGTAGAAGGAAAGGTGTGCCAAGTGCCAAGGGGGCCATGCAATGACAAAAATAGCAATTTTTGACTATGGTGCAGGCAACCTCTTCAGCCTCAAGTCTGCGCTTGAGCGCAACGGCGCAGAAATTGTTGATATAATTTACAATCTAAAAGAACTGTCAAAATTTGACGGTCTAGTACTTCCCGGTGTTGGCAATTTTGATCCTGCAATCAGATCAATAGAGGATAGTGCAGGCTATCTTGATAAAGCCATTGACAATTACATGCCGTTGTTGGGAATCTGCCTTGGTATGGAGATACTCTTTAACAAGAGCGAAGAAGGAAAATTGGAAGGTTTGAAGATATTAAATGGCGAAGTGATAATGCTCCCAAAAGGAAAGGTCAAGGTTCCCCACATGGGATGGAACAACCTCAAAATAAGGGCCCAGAGCAAGATGCTAAAGGGAGTCAAGGATCAATCGTGGGTTTATTTTGTGCATTCTTACAAAACTGTACCAAAAGATCTTAAGTTAGTAGTGGCGACTTCCGATTATGGTGTAAGCATCCCTGCAATGATTGAAAGGAATAATCTGATCGGTGTCCAGTTTCATCCAGAAAAGTCTGGCGATGTTGGTGCGCTTATGATAAAGAACTTTATCAAACTGTGCAAAAAAGAAGCGAAATGAAGGTCATAGCAGCAGTTGACATCATGGGAGGAAGCGTAGTCAGGCTCGTCAAGGGGGATCCTGCTAGCAAGGTTGAATACAGCAATGATCCTGTTGAAACTGCAAAAAAGTGGGAGCTTGCTGGCGCTGACATGCTGCATGTAGTCGACCTCGATGCAGCGTTCTCTACGGGCAATAATTCTGAGCTAATCGCAAGGATCTCTGAAGCAGTCAGGATCCCATTGCAGATTGCAGGCGGCATTAGATCAGTAGAAAAAGCTGAAGACATTTTATCAATAGCAGCAAGGTTAGTGATTGGCACTATGGCCTATAGAGAACCGGAGGTCGTAAGAAAGCTTGTCAAGAAGAAACCGGGCAGAATAGTAATCTCAGTTGATCAAATGGACGGCACGGTTATGATGAAAGGCTGGAAAGAGTCTACGGGAATGAGGGTTTCAGATGCAATATCACAGTTTATCGCGATAGGTATTGATGAGTTTTTGCTCACGAGTATTGATCGCGATGGGACATTGCAAGGTCCTGATATCAAAACCTTAGCAGATGCTTCTGTGTCTGCAAGAATAATTGCAAGCGGAGGGATCTCAAGTATAGAAGATGTGATAAAGATCAAAAATGCAGGGTGTAGCTCGGTCATAATCGGAAAAGCTATGTACGAAGGCAAAGTGAACATCGAAAAGGTAAAGGCAGTGTCATAATGACACTCGCGAAAAGAATAATCCCTTGTCTTGACGTCGATAACGGTAGGGTTGTCAAGGGAGTACATTTTGCAGAAGTCAAGGACGCTGGTGATCCAGTAGAGCTTGGCAAAAAATATCGCGAACAAGGAGCTGACGAGCTAGTCTTCCTGGACATCACAGCTTCGCAACAGGGAAGAGACACAATGGCAAATATCGTGAGAAAGGTGGCAGGAGTTATCGATATACCATTCACAGTTGGCGGCGGCATCAAAAAGCTTGAAGACGCACGCGACATCCTGCTTTCAGGAGCAGACAAAGTCTCGATCAACACTGCGGCAGTCAGGAATCCCGAATTGATTACCGAGCTAATGTCTATCTTTGGCAAACAATGCATTGTAGTAGCAATCGATGCAAAGAGAAATTACAATATTGAAAAAGACAAGATAATATTCAAGGATAAGGGTGGGAGGAAATTTTGGTTTGAGGTCAGGGTCTATGGGGGCAAAGAAGGAACAGGACTCGATGCTATCAAGTGGGCCAAGGAAGTCGAGCAACGCGGTGCGGGGGAACTATTGCTGACAAGCATCGATGCTGATGGCACTGAAAATGGTTATGATATAGAGCTGACAAAATCTATATGCAAATCAGTGCCAGTACCTGTAATTGCCTCGGGCGGCTGCGGAAAGGCACGCCATATGCTCGACGTGTTCGAAAAGACAGACGTTGACGCAGCATTAGCGGCATCGATATTCCACTACGAAAAGTCAACTGTCGACAAGGTAAAGAAATATCTAAAGAGAAATGGAATTAATATCAGGATATGATGATGAGGATAGTAACAATAATAATAACAATAATAACAATATAAAGAAGATATCACATTCAATCATCATATTATGTTTAGCACTAGGCCGAGTAACATCACATTTGAAAACCACTTGGAAAAGATGAAAGAGCCAATTAAACCAATAATGGTGGACTTACGAAAATTTGTAACATCACTTGGTAGCAATGTGATAGAAGAGGTAAGACCCCACAGAATAGTGTATTCCAAGACTCTCAACTTCAGAACATTTCTTGACATAGAGTCAACTGATGGAGAGTCTTTGAAGCTGTCGATAAGACATGGCAGAGGTATACCACCTTTTTCTCTTATAGTCATGACTGCAGAGGAAGTAGCCAGTGCAAAGAAGCAGATAGCTGAGGCATATCATAAAATTCAGTAATTAGTTGTTGTTGTTGTTGTTGTTGATAGTAAAGCTGGCAAACTCGCCACTATACTCCTCAAACCTTACATCCACGTCATCTACTCTTGAGTTTGGAGGGCCTACATGGCACCACTCTATCACACCATTGACATCGATCTTGTTGCCTTCAAAGACTGCTTCTACACGACCATCAGACAAATTGCATACCCAGCCAGTGACTTTATGTTCAATCGCTACTTGTTTTGTATTCTGTCTGAAATAAACTCCCTGCACCTTGCCTTTGACGAATACATGCGCGCGAGTTTTTCCCTCAGTATTGTTCACTTTTACTCATTCTAATTGTTGATTTAAAAAACGTTCCCGCCAGCAAAAATATTTGCGGCAGTGATGATGGCGCCTGTTACTCTAGCTCTCCGCCTTCTTCTCGGAACAACTGTTCGTAGGTGGTTCCTTTCCTTACCAGCCTGAACTTGCCATCGCTATCTTTCATCACTATAGGGGGCTTAGTTTGACAGTGGAATGGCATATTGAATACGATAGAGTATGCACCTACGTTGTAGAAAGATATATACCGTCCAACCTCCGACTCGCTCAGGTTTGACGCTTTAGACAGCGGGAAGACATCATATGTATCGCAGAGCCTTCCTGCTAGATGAGTATTCTTTACCATAGCAAGTGTAGCAGTTGTCCTCTTATCTATGCTGTGTGGCAATATCTGCACCACTTCTTGTGGATATTCTTGCTTTAGTAGCGCAGCATCAAGTAGGATATGGTAGCCTGCGTCTACAATCACTATCTTGTGCTCATTATATTCTTTGGTATTCACTATCCTTGAAACAAGTATTGACGATTCTGCCACTAAGAAGCGGCCGCTTTCTATCATGAGAGTAAATGTACCATGCGTCTCGGCTAGCTGATTCAGTTTGCTGATGTGGTTTTCTGCCATCTGTGCTGGCGTTGGCACAGGGTCATTGTAGAATATGGGTGTTCCACCACCAATGTCAAATGTATTGACTTGGAAGGCAGGGTTTTCCCTCTTAATCTTGGTCATGAATGCATCCATTTTATCTAGCGCATGAGTATAGCATGAAAAATCTGTGATCTGAGATCCTAGGTGAAAATGAAAGCCTTCAAACTTCAAGAGGTCGCTTTCCATCAAATGCTTGACCATCTTAGTTGCGCTGTCTATGGTTCCACCGTTGAGTGGCACTCCAAACTTGCTGTTTCGATATGAAGCGCGAACTTCAGCCTTGACACCGACTTCTGGATTCACACGTATCATTGTTAGTGGCATTTCCCCTCTACCTGCCTTGCTTGCAGCCTTGGCTAAGTTTGCCATTCCATTAAAAGAACTGACGACAATCCTTCTAACACCGCTTTGAAGGACTTCAATATACTCTTCTAGCTCCTCTGTGACACTTGTATAGATTATATTCTCTGGATCTACTTTGCACTGTTTGATAAAGTAGAGCTCGCCAAGCGATGTCAGATCAAATGCTATACCATCCTTCATGAACGCTTTGATAACAGCAGGAGTAAAGTTGGCTTTGATCGAGTATGCTACTTTGACTTGGCCCTTGAATTTTGAATACGCTTTGTGCAGCTCTTTTGCCTTTGCATGAAGTGTATCCTCATCAATGAGATAAAGTGGTGTGCCATACTGTGCAACTAGTTTGTGTATGTCAACAGGTTTAACAAATCGATTTAGATTAACTGCGGTTGGTTTTTCTACGAGTTGGATTTGGGAATTTTCAACCAATTTCTTTTAGTTAGGTGTATCATAAAACCATTAACTTAAAAACATTTGCCCCCTAGCAAAAAAGGTTTTTCATCTCTCTGTATGTTTCTACATTAGAAAAAAAGAACTTCCAGAAAAAGGACAACAAAAAAAGAGAAATGAGAAAAAGAGAAGTCAGTTGGCTTAACGATAGTAGGGGACTGCTTTTTCTGTCGGCTTTCCTTCTCTCTGTGTTTTAATCTTCCTCACGGCTTCTTCGAAATGACGTAACATTACATGTGCTTCTGAGGCGTGTTTGGCTGCTTCTTCTGGCGTCGGATACTTTGCCAGGTATTCGTGTAGCACAAGTGAGACAGCTGTGTTTGCTACCGCACTTGTGTCTGCTCCACTAAAACCTTCTGTCATCTCAGAGATCTTAGCAAAATCCACATCCGGACCCATTGGTTTGCCCTTTGCATGTATCTCCAATACTCTTTGTCTTGCTGATTTGTCTGGCATTGGGACAAATACTATCTTGTCAAATCTTCCTGGACGCAATAGCGCAGTATCAATCATATCTGCTCTATTGGTTGCAGCGATTACCACTACGCCTGAAAGCGCCTGTATGCCGTCAAGCTCTGTCAGAAGCTGAGACACAACTCGCTCTGTCACCATACTGTCTCCTCCCATACCTCTTGTAGGAGCAATTGAGTCGATTTCATCAAAGAACACTACGCAGGGAGCTGCCTGCCTGGCTCTTCGAAATATTTCTCTAATACCACGCTCTGATTCGCCAACCCACTTACTCAGTAGCTCAGGTCCTCTTACGCTGATGAAGTTAGCTTCAGATTCTGTCGCGACAGCCTTTGCAAGCAATGTCTTGCCAGTTCCAGATGGTCCGTGCATCAAGACACCCTTTGGCATGGTGTGTCCAAGCTTCGCATATAGATCAGGATATCTCAGCGGCCACTCTACTGCCTCCTGAAGCTCTCGCTTCACCTCTTCTAAACCTCCAATTGCAGACCACGGAATGTCTGGCGATTCAAGGTAAACTTCTCTCATGGCAGATGGCATCACTTCCTTTATTGCATTTTCAAAGTCGCTCATTGTAACTATCAACTTGTTAAGTACCTCTGGCGATAGTTTTTCGTCTTCAAGATTGAGCTCTGGTAATACCCTTCTTAAACACTTCATTGCTGCCTCTTTGCAGAGATATTCCAAGTCTGCCCCAACAAATCCGTGTGTCACTGCTGCGATCCTATCTTGATCTACGTCAGTGTCAAGTGGCATGTTGCGCGTATGTATCTGCAGTATCTCCAACCTTCCGCGCTTATCTGGAACTTTAATTTCGATTTCTCTATCAAATCTGCCGGGTCTTCTCAGAGCAGGATCGATTGCGTTTGGTCTGTTTGTGGCTGCAATAACAATAACTTTTCCCCTTGCTTCAAGGCCGTCCATTAATGACAACAACTGGGACACTACTCTTCTCTCTACTTCTCCTGTAACCTCTTCACGTTTTGGAGCAATAGAATCGATTTCATCTATGAATATAATGGATGGTGCCTTTTCCTTTGCCTCTTTGAATATTTCCCTCAACCTAGCTTCTGATTCTCCGTAGAATTTGCTCATGATTTCAGGTCCTGATATGCTAATAAAGTGGGCATTGCTTTCGTTTGCAACAGCCTTAGCTAGAAGCGTCTTGCCTGTGCCAGGAGGGCCATATAACAACACGCCTTTTGGCGCTTCTATACCAAGTTTCTCGAATATCTCGGGGTGCCTGAGAGGAAGCTCGATCATTTCTCGGACTTTTTGGATCTCTTCCTTTAAGCCACCAATGTCTTCATATGTTACCTGTGGGACTCCTCTGAGAGTTTCTCCCTTTTCTGCAATGTGGAATATTGTCTTTTGTGTGACTAGAACGGCATCTGCAGCAGGTGTGACACCAATTACTTGAAATGTCAGTCTTCCACCAAAGTATGGAACCATTACGTTATCTCCTTTGATTAGCGGCACACTTTCAAGTGCATCTGCCAGATAGCGCTCATCTATTGGCGGTATTGCCTCAAGAGGTGCCACAATTACTTTCTCTGCTGGGACTGCCTTTATTTTCTTGACAATTACTGTATCGCCTATCGCAATGCCAGCATTGTTCCTAACAAGGCCATCCACTCTGATAATGCCTTTGCCCTCATCAGAAGGATAAAGTGGTAGACATTTGGCAACCGTCCTGCGCTTGCCCTTGATTTCAATAACATCTCCAGTTGATGCGCCCAGCGAATCCATCGAGTCATAGTCAATTCTTGCTACGCCCCGACCGACGTCTCGGGTATAAGCTTCAAGTACCTTTAGGGATAGGCTATTCTGGCTCACACCAACACCTTGGAAATACCGCTCTTTATACCTTTGTTATCTTTTGCCTCATCCATGATTACAAATACAAGTTTTGCAATAAATCTAATGAAAATATTCTAAAAATTTAGACCTCTAAAGAATTATAACTTTCCTCCAAGCTTCAGACACCGAATCATGATAAAAGATAACAACAAGCCTATGCTGCCAGGTGAGCACATTTCATCCATCGAGGAGTTTGAAGGAGGCAAGAATACTTATATTGCTTCCGATGGGACGGTGCGATCTGCAGCTGTCGGAACAAAAGTTTATGATCTAAAACGCAGAATTGTCAAGGTTGATCAAAAGAACTCACCTATGCTGCCAAAGGTTGGAGATACCATTGTAGGATATGTTGATATGCTATTTAGTAGCATGGTCTCTGTTAAGATCTTGTATATAAACGACAAGAGATCGGAGTCAGGGTTTTCTGCCATTGCATCGGCAAGGGTTGGAAGCCGCGGAGACAGAGACAGAAGGGGCGGCGATAGGCGTGCCACTTTTCACGCTGGCGACATTGTAAGGGGCAGAGTTGTCAGCCTGCTCAACTCGACGGTGCACCTAACGCTTGCAGAAAAAGAATATGGAGTACTCTATACTCTGTGCTTTATGTGCGGCGGAGATACAGTGCGCACCAATGAAAATACGATAAAATGCGTAGAGTGTGGTGCATTTGAAGAACGTAAACTCACGCATGACTATGGCAAGGAAACATTCCGCCTGATACACAAAGCAGGCAAGTAGAGAGTATAATATTACTGTAATAATATAATAATTGTAATAACAGTATCAGCATGGAACCAAAGGTTGCCTTTCAGGGCGAGAGAGGAGCTTATAGCGAAATGGCTACTCTGCAGTATTTCCCTGACGTCAAACCGCTACCACTAAAGTCATTTCAAGACGTATTTAACTCTGCGGAGAAGGGTAAAGTAGAATATATTGTGGTGCCATTGGAAAATTCGATTGAAGGAAGCGTAAATGAGATCTATGATTTATTGCTCCAGACAAAAATGAGTGTCATAGGCGAGATCTACCAACGCGTCAGACACTGTCTTATCGCAAATAAAGGTGCAAAGATGATAAGGTATGTGCACTCGCATCCACAAGCGCTTGCACAATGCAGAATATATCTTCAAAATAAGGGTCTCAAAGCTGTGCCCACTTATGACACAGCTGGCGCAGTTAAGATAATAAAGGAAAAAAAGATGACAGATTCTGCTGCTATAGCGAGCAAGAGAGCAGCAGAATTATATGATATGGAGATACTGGATGAAGGAATAGAGGATAGAAAGAACAATTATACTAGGTTTTTTGTGCTATCGTCAAAAAAGAAAAAAAGTGCAAAAAATGATCCGCATGACAACAGCCATAATCACAAGACATCGATCATTTTTTCAGTCCGGCATGTCCCTGGCGCGCTCTTTGACATCTTGGGTGAATTTGCAATACGCAAGATAAATTTGACTAAGATAGAATCGCGGCCAACCAAGGAGACACCTTGGGAATACAACTTTTATGTAGACTTTGAAGGTCACATCCAGAGTATGGCGGTGAGTGAAGCACTCCTGTCAATAAAACCCAAGACTTCTTACATCAAGATACTTGGTTCTTACAAAAAGGCAGAGTTTCATTAGTGACGCCTGAAGCGCAAACCTAAGCCTATCGTTATTATGCCAGTTACTACGAGCATAAGCGCGCCGACCAGGCCAAAAGGGCTTGATTTTGTCTGAGCATGACCGGCAATTGTAAGATCTGAATTGCCTGTGTTGTTGATAGTTATTATATGCTGACCAGCTTTTTGCGCAGTCAGGTCGTAATTGAAGGTCGAATTGCCGCTTCTTGACTCAATCACTTGGCCATCAGGATCTTTGATCTCAAAATGAAATGTATTGCCGCTAACTGAGATACTTGCAGTACTCCCTACGTTCATATCAGGAGTGATTACATCCACTGTTCCTGGCGCAATAGTGTTATCAAGTGGAACATCTACGGGAATATTAGAATAGATAATTGTCGCTGTGCCAATTGCAATGAACGCTATTCCAGCTGCAATAGCTATGTAAAAGAGCTTGCTTGCAGGCATATATAGAATCCCGAAGTGTGATTCTCTATATATAGTGCTTTATGGCGCTACAATCATCAAGGGAATGATATACTGTTGACGAGAGCGTATTAAGAATTTCTCATGTTCTTATTCAATAGCAACACATCTGATATCTCTGTGCACATGCCTGCCCACGCACACATGACCATCCATAGACAAATTTTTTCACAACTTTGCATCAATCCCAATAGATAAACTGTATCGGGTTATACAATTAAAAGGCAATTATTGGATCTGGTATATGATGTATTTGTAATTAAATCTCCTCTGATGTAAAGCGTAACACATCCTACATGGTTTCTATGCAAACTAAACTAGCATCACATGTGCTTGTTTGTGCATTATT
>DATCWI010000005.1:0-25953 GCA_036566425.1 Nitrososphaera sp. | reverse complement strand
CGGTTGATTCTAAAAAAAACTGTTCATGGCAGCCACTGTAGTTCGAGATATCATGACAAAGAACACGGTTATGATAGACCATGACAAGACCGCTTTGGAGGCTGCCAAGATTATGGCGGAGAAAGGCATAAGCTCGCTGTTTGTTGTCAAAGACAATCATCCGATCGGCATTGTCACTGAGCGTGATTTCATAAAAAAAATATGCGCAAAGGAACTACCGGTTGCTGAGGTAAAAATAAGCGATATCATGTCAAAGATACTGACAACAGCCGATCCAGACACAGCAATTGAGGTTGCTGTTCAGAGAATGGTAAACCACAAGATACGTCGGCTTCCTATCATGGAAGGTGGCAAATTAGTAGGTATCATAACGGTCACTGACTTGGCAAAGCATTTGAGAACCACCTTGCTACTAGAAGGCGCGCTCAGTGATTCCAATAGCTTTGACAACATGATTGCGACAATGGATCGCGATAAGTATTGATTCCGATAACCCAAGCAGAATTAGATGAAATGGCAACCTTATGTGAAGATAAGAGAGAAATCTATATTGGTTTGGTGCCTTCGAAAGCAAAAATGTCATTTTTTAGTATGTAGAGTACTTGGCGCATCTCAGTTGATTCTATAGCATCATTTCAGGGGACCTTACATAAGAGATGTTGCTAAAGGTTGCAAAAACACTCTAGCTCTTACCTACTGCCTTCACCGTACAGTTGCTGACAACTGGATTGAAGATGCGCAATTCTTGACACATTTTTTTCACAATTGCTTCAGCATCATGTTTAGTTTTTGAATTAACAACCATCTTCAACAGCTTTGCAGACCTTATTGATTGTACGTTCGGATAACCTCCTTTAACTACTAGGTCCCTATGGATTGTTTCTCCTTCAGGATCATTGATGTATGGCTTATTTTCGATAATCACATGAACAATAAACTTTGCCACAAAGATTCACAAAGTGCATCTTTTTTAAATATATTATTTAAATAAACCGGCCAAAGACTTTCGTAAAGAGAAAGAAAGTCGCTAGTGAAGGCGGTATCAGACCTAACAATAGAATGTTTGGAGCAATATCCGCTGGAATCTTGATGGCATTGATAGTTAATATCACCATGAAGAATGAGATAAGCAAGGTGACACTAAAGAACATTGCAGTACCTATCATATAGCCTAATAGTTTGACTTTCTCCCGCCTGCTACGTTCCGCTGCAGTGGCATTATGAGCCAACGAGTCATACAGATGAATTTGGTGTTAGATAATCTTTTTTGCAAATACGTAAACGCCGTTTAATTAATAAAACGCAGTATTCCTACAGCGCATGAGGTCATGTAGCTCAGCCTGGTCAGAGCGGCTGACTTGTAAACTTCGCCAAGAAATCAGCAGGTCGTGGGTCCGAATCCCACCATGACCTCCTCTTTCATCTCTGCCTCTGCAAAAATGAATGCTTTGCTTAGCAAGCATTCATTGATAAATTAGCTCGTAATTGTGCCAAAGACTACTATTCTTCGTTAGTCTTCAATCCTAATTTTAAGTACAACAACTCAAACTAGTTCTATTTGTATTTATCGGGCTTACTGGACTATTGCTGACACAGCTTGAACTATCACTAATTTTCGCGCCATAACGCCCTTGTCTTGGCCAGGATGACAAATGCTAACAGATATGCAACTTGGACCGCAAACCCAAATTCAAGTGACCACTCAGCCGGTGTTGGGATGTTCATGATATCTTGTAGCATCAGTGATGCATGAGTTGTCGGTACAGCATAGGCAAGAGGCCGCAGAGCCTCTGGCATTACGTCCACGGAATAGAATACCGGGGGTATTACTGCAAGTATCACATTTACGAAGGATATTACCTGGGTGGCATTTCTCATATGGAGCATATGAGATGACAGAAAGAACCCCAGAGCTGACATGGCTCCCCAAATCAAAAGAATTGTTGCCACTAACAGAGGTATGCTGAATACTGATCCAAAATAGACAACAAGAGTCGCTAGCACTATAAGCGCTGGGAGTCCGAATAGTAGCTCGGATAGGGCAAGTCCTACCATATATGTCAATGGTGAAACAGGTGAGGCAACAAATACATCCTGCACCTTGTATTCTGTTTTGTAAAAGGAGATGTCTTGACCAAGGGCAAGACCATATCCTACTAGGGCCATCACCAGACTCCCAGCTACGGCGAAGTGAATGTACTGGCCTCCACTTACTACGAAAAGTACAAACAACAGAGAGAACGGACTTATTGCCGTAAAGACTAATGACATAGGATTCCTTCTTAACCAGAGAACGCCTGTCATGTATGCGATAAGCAATACCTGCCGTACAGGCAATAAGTTACTCTTTGAGATTTTGATCATCTACAATACCATTACCCATAATGTAAACGAAGACGTCATCGAGTGTAACTGAAGAGACCGTAAAGGACAGGTTATGTCGCAATGCAAGATCAGATAGCTCATGCACTGCAGATTCGAAAGTAAATATTCGGAGCATTCCTGCACCAGTGTCAACGACCGATCCGTAAGATTTCAAAGTGTCGACGTCTAACGTGTCACGTGCTATGTCCACCCGAATATTCTGTGGTATAATCCTGCGTAACTCTTGAATGGTACCCTGGGCAACAATCATTCCTTTATCAATAATTACTATATAATCAGATAGCATTTCCGCTTCGTCCATATAGTGCGTTGTCAGCAGAATGGAGCTTCCCTTGCGTTTCCAATCCTTGATGGCTGTCCAGACTTGCCTTCGAGACACTGGGTCAAGTCCGATAGTTGGCTCATCAAGGAAGAGAAGCTGTGCATCAGTTGCCATTGCCATGGCTACAAGGATCTTTTGCTTCATTCCCCCTGAGAGGTTCATCGCAGGAATATCTCTTGCTGCATAGATCTCTAACTTTCGCAGCATTATCTCGGTCTTGTCTCTTGCTTCACTCTTGCTGTCTCCTCTTATTTGGAGCCAGTTGTAAACATGATCCCAGGGAGTAAGAGCTCGGAGTGGCCTGCCTTCCTGTGGCACGATAGATATCAGATCGCGCACATGTCTTGCTTGAGTGACTGCGTCATAATCGAGGACATTTATTGTACCGGAAGTTGGCAGTAATTGAGTAGCACACATCCTCACAAAGGTAGTCTTCCCTGCCCCATTTCTTCCCAATAGCGTAAATATTTTGCCTGCCTCCACTTTTAAAGAAAGGTCTTTGACTGCAGGATGACTTGAGTTCCTGTATATTTTAGTGACATTGACAGCATCGATGGCAAGCATCAAGATAGTGTGTACAAACCTCTAATGTAGACCTTCTGCTTGCAGCATGCAAGAGTGGGAAGTGGGGAGATTACCATTTCAGATATGCAAATAAGTCCCCACTGTGAAAACTATCATGTTAATGAGAAGAGAGTTCATAGTTGCTAGAATTGAAGCATCCCAGGATGGCAGCCCATACGTATACGTCACATTCAATGACCCCAAAGAATACAAACCCGACAGACCAACCATGAATCCTTTTGGCCAGAACGTAACCTCTATTGAGGATCTCATGAAAAACATGCCAAAAGTCATCACAAATATTGGCTTTATGGGTCCAGGCCTAACTGATTCTCCGACTATAAAATTCAGCATGCATGAGTATCAAGACATGGGCATCAAGGTTGGCGACAAAGTATACATTGAAATACAAAAGGCAGATGCCAGTGGTGGGATATAACCATCCAGCAATACAACAGTAAGACATAAGAAGCTTGGATTTAAATACAGAGGAAGTTAATACAAGCCAATTGGAACAACAGAAGAATAGCAGAATGCGAGTAGAAGTAAAGGGACTAGTACTTATACTCATCCACACACCCTTTGGCATTGAATTCTTCGATAAGGTCGCCAAATGGCGCATTTCAAAATTATATGCCCGGTTTAACACATACCTAATGCCTGCAATAACTGCGCTGGCTGTATTTCTTATTCTAGGTTCCCTACTGGTCATGTTTGCAGATGCCCAGGCAAGAGAAGGTGTACGAGGCGTTGGTCCAGCAGCTAATCTATTGATTCCCGGGTTCAATCCGTATTTGCCTATAACATATGGCTTGGCAGCCCTTGTTATTACCATTATCATTCATGAGGCAGGACACGGCGTTGTGGCAAGAGTGCATAACATTAAAGTTGATTCTACTGGAATTGTACTATTTCTTGTCATACCTATTGGCGCGTTTGTAAATATTGAAAGGGATGAGCTAAACCGAGCAACCCTCAAACAAAAGAGCGCTGTCCTGACTGCTGGTCCGCTCAACAATATGATATTAGCAGCCGCATGTTTGTTCGGAATGTACTTTGTAGTTTCTACCCTTGTTCCTCTTCCAGCTAACCCTAATGATCCACAGTTTGGAGTAATGGTGATCAGCGTAAATAGTGGCTCTCTGGCTGAATCTGCAGGAATTGAGGACGGATCGGTGATTCAGTATATTGCAGGCCAGCAGATTACATCACTTGCTGATTTGAACGAGAATCTTCGGAGTAACCTTGGCAGTAAGGTCGAAATGACCTGGATCAACAATGCTAGAGACACCATAGTCCGTCAGGTGACACTCCCTTCAGCGGTAGAGCCAGGCAGAGGAACCTTAGGTGTCAGTGTGACCGCTCTATCAGAAGATCCTCAAGAAGTCCTTAACACATACAAGAATCAGTTTACTCAAAACCCTCTGGCTATTCTCCTTCCACCGACATTTCAACAGGGTTTTGTACCCTTCTCTGATCTGATGGCTCCAAAATACACTTCGACTGTTTTTGGAGACGCATTTGCTCCTGTTGCCAATATGCTGTTCTGGCTTTGGTTCATCAACTTTAACGTCGGTATATTCAATGCACTGCCATTAGGCCCACTCGACGGAGGCCAGCTGTATGGTGCTTTAATAGAGAAGAAAGCGAAGTCCAAAGCGATTGCAAGAAACGCAAATATGCTAATGACTCTTGTAATGGCTGCCATTGTATTTGCGGTGTTAGTGCTGCCGTACGTCGGATTCTAAAAAGCACTATCCTTTTATAATGGAGTCACGGATATAGTATCGGCTTATTACTACTTTATGCCTTATACAATTGATCGTAGCCTGAAGGCATATACAGTTGGAATATAGTCGGATGAGCGATAATGGAAGAATTAGAAAAGAATCAAAAGGTTGGCGAAACTGTATCTCAACCTGGGCAGACGACGAGAACAACACCAACAACAACAACTACTGCTACCATTCCCAAAAGGAATAGAGCATCATCAACAACAGCAACAACACCCCCGGGATCAGCAAGAGCATTATCCGGAGAAGAGATCGACAATGGCATCACAAAGGTTACTACTCAATGCGAGGAGGCAGTCAGCAAAGTAATACTCAAATCCATTCCCTCAGACTCTCAGATAACGTTTGTGAGATTTGAAGGCCCGAATATTGCGCTTTATACTAAGAACCCAAAGTTTGCGCTCACTGAGTTGACTTATTTCTTGTCATCCTTATCGAAGACTTTGAAAAAGCGATTCATTATTCGCACTGATCCATCAAGCAGGTTACCAGAGGATCAGACTAGACAAGCAGTAGTAAAATTGCTTCCAAAAGATGTGCAGGTGTCAGCAATATTTTGCGACGATGCAACAGGCGAGGTAGTTCTTGAAGTAAACAAACCGGAAGCTATAGATCCTAATATGCTTGTGCAAATTGCTCAATCCACAGGCTGGATAGCACATACTAGACGCTCGCCTCATATTCCATCATCGAGCATCAATACTTTGCACTCCACTCTAAAGAGCTCCGCAAAAGAGAGAACGGAGTTTCTGCAAAAGCTGGGCAAACGCGTATTCCGGGAGTCCCTTGTAGTTAGCAGCGTTAATGGGAATGATGCAATGCCTTCTCACAGGCGACAACAACAGCAAACCATTGCTACTATAGATTCATCTGCTATGGGTGAGCCACGAGCTAATAAGCCTCAATCGTGGTCTACGAGCCGAGAAGAAGTTATGCTATTTTGTCTTGGCGGCGTCAAACAGGTAGGCAGATCTTGTTTTGTCGTGGTAACCCCAGAGACCAAGGTGATGCTTGACTGCGGCATAAACCCCGGCGAAATGTCAGTGCTTGACGCCTATCCTCGACTTGATTGGTTCAATTTTGACCTTGACGATTTGGATGCAGTAGTAATAAGCCATGCACACATTGATCATCAGGGCTTTTTGCCGACACTTTTCAAGTATGGCTACAGAGGACCTGTCTACTGCACTGAACCTACTTTGCCATTGATGATCCTCCTCCAGACAGACTCTGTCAAGATTGCAAACAGCAATGGCACATACTTACCATACGCAGCAAGGGATGTTAATGAAGTTATCAAGCACTGTATCACATTGCCATATGGTAAGCCTACCGATATTTCACCAGACGTGACGATTACGCTCAATAACGCAGGACATATTATGGGCAGTGCTACGGTTCATCTTAATATTTCTGGTGCCCATAACATTTTGTACTCTGGAGACTATAAATATGCCCGGACACAGTTGCTCGACAGCGCAGTATCTATTTATCCGAGAGTAGAGACGCTGATCACTGAAAGCACCTATGGTAACACAACAGATGTCATGCCTGATCAACAGTCGGTATATCGAGGTTTCACCGAATCCATAAACAAAACATTGATGGAGGGTGGAAAAGTTCTTCTACCTGTTCCTGCTGTTGGAAGGGCTCAAGAGATAATGCTTGTCATGGCAAAGGAGATGAAGGATGGCAGGCTTATTGAATCGCCAATATATATTGAGGGAATGATTTCTGAGGCCAGTGCCATACATATGTCATATGCTCACTATCTTGGCTCAGATGTTCGCAAGTCTGTATCACAGGGCATAAATCCATTTCAGTCAGAATACTTCACAGTCATTAGCGGATACGGCAAGCGAGACGATATACTCAATGACGAAAACCCTGCAATAGTGATGGCAACGTCTGGAATGCTTGAAGGCGGCCCGTCTGTAGAATACTTTAAGGAACTTGCACCAAACCCAAAGAACAAAATTATATTTGTCTCATACCAGATCAATGGCACACTTGGCAGGCGAGTCCTTGACGGAGCGATGTCTGAAGTTAGTATGATGGACAAGTCCGGAAAGGTCAAAGTTGTTCCTGTCCGCTGCCAAACACAAAAGATAGACGGATTTTCAGGTCACTCCGACTTTAACCAGATACTAAACTTTGTATCTCGGATCAGGCCAAAACGTGTTCTGGTCAATCATGGCGAGAAAAGCAAGTCGGAAAATGTGGCAAGTGCCGTCTATTCTCGACTCAAAATCCGCTCTGGTGTCCCCGATAACAGAGAGATCGTACGATTAAGATAAAAGCCTTCTATTATCCGCATTAATTACTGTCTTCTCGTCAAGTATACGTTGCAATAGTTTTATTTTTGATACAGCAGCTGTAGTTGGAGCCATGAAAAATAATATTCTATATATTTTCATAAGAAAGCCTATGATTGATACTACTCTGCTGTTATCGTTGCGACTTCTCTTCCTCCTTTTCTTCAATCACTACTTTCTAAATTCACAATGAACTCATTTAGTGCATTTAAGCCAGTCTCACGGTCTTGCTTAAAGGCCTCTGCTATCTTGGGGTTTGACCTTGAGAGCTTGTTTATTATTTTCCCTTCTTGTTCTTTTAGGAAAAGCTCCTTTAATGCCTTTTCTCCACCAGTCTCTCTTATGACGAGCTCAATTGCGCGACGAGTATCGAGTAGACCGTTGTTTTGTTTCTTCCTCTCTCTTGACTTGACATAAAGCCAAGTTATGTAGGCAGTATTAATTTTGATTCGATCCTCAGGTGAGATTGTTACCTTATTTTTATCAATATTATGATTAGTCGGTGTGCTCGTTCTGCCCTGCCCTTGCTGAAGCCGTCTTCTTTTCGATTGAGGTGCAGGTATTTCATCTGCAGCCTTTTGATAAATTGATATTTCACAACGACCTCTTTTTTCTTGGAAGTAATGCATGCATAGATGGTAATTCCCATTGTGCATAGTTGGGTCACTTGCGTCGGAGTTTACAAGAGTAGTGTTAGTATCAACAATCCTTTTGTCTTCATATCCTTTAAAATGGAAAGGAAATCTAGGTCGCTGTTCTTGTTCTTTTTTATTCATCTCATCTTCTACTCCTCTATGGTTGTTTTTTCTAATTTCGTACATATTTTCGATAGCAGATATAAGCCCGTTCTGCATATATGTGACTGACTGGTCAGTCACATATATCAAGTACGATTCAAATTTCTCATGATCTAACCTGAAATATTGACATAACATTCATCGTTATGCATACTTTTTTCTACGATAAGACTGCAAAAGTCATTAACAGTCTTTTGCTTACTTATAGAATGGACATCAACGGATGAATTGGAAAATGGTATACATTTCCATCCTCCATGTGCAGTGGGAATAACAGCCTAGCCAACACTTATACAGCAGAAAAAGAGCGACTACTAAGTCAAATATCTTACCTGGCGTGACCCAAAAAAAGAACTGTATATCATAAACTCGAAAAAAAAGTAAACTATTGCTATGATCATATTGAAGCCTTGTAAAGTGTGAACTATGTACAAAGGGCTGTCTTGTAGATGGGAGAAAAGAGAGAAGCAATATCGACTTTCGATATGTTAAACCTAGTGACGTCGTGCGGGTAAGGTAAGTTTCTGCGTTTTATTGGAAGTGCCGGCTTAAACCCATCAGAGGACAATAATAATAATAAATAAAGTTCTCTTGCAAAAAGTCTCAACGAAATTCTACTTTTACATCTTTATCATACTTTAAAAGCAATTTACGCACTTTGGGGTCAATAACGAAACTGCAGTAGGGTGCATCTTGATTGTTCTCGTAGTAATTTTTATGATAATCTTCTGCAACATAAAAATTACTAAAAGGAGTAATCTCTGTCACGATGGAATCCTTGTAGACAGCTTCTTTTTCTAGCTCTCTTTTTGATTTCTCGGCAGCCTCTTTTTGTTTTTGGCTATGATAAAAGATTGCAGATCGGTATTGTGTACCAACATCATTACCCTGCCTATTAGGAGTAGTTGGATCATGTGTATGCCAGAAAATGTCAAGTATTTTTTCAAAAGCTATAACGTTTGGATCGAATTCTATCTGAACTGATTCCGCATGACCTGTTTTTCCCGTGCATACTAAATCATAGGAGGGATTCTCCACTATTCCTCCTGAATAGCCAGGTACAACAGATATGACACCTTTGAGTCTTTTGAAAATTGCTTCGCTACACCAAAAACATCCATTCGCAAGCGTTGCAAGCTCAAAATTGTCAATCATGTATTATTTTTGGCAACTCCTTTTCTTTTGGAATAAAATAGATGGATAGTGAATTTACACAATCTCGAACATTTTTATTTGTAAAACCCTCTCCGTGAAATTCGTGTCCTAAATGTGCTCTACAGTTTGAACATTCTATCTCTGTTCTTATCCCATCAGGATCAGGTATGCGCTTCATTGCATTTGGGAAGCTTTCATCAAAACTTGGCCATCCGCATCCTGAATTAAACTTGCTTTTAGAGGAAAAAAGAGGGTTATTGCATCTTCGGCAAATAAAGGTTCCATCCTCATAGAAATTGTTATACTCTCCAGTGAAAGGAACTTCTGTTGCTTTATGCACGATGACCCTTTCTTCTTCTGATGTTAGCTCGTTATAACTCATATGATTTGTAACCTCTTTACAATATCTTAAGCATCTCTCCAGCATATATAATATATCTCCTGTGTCATTCTATGGTGCTTAAATTGAAGCAAAAGAAGATCACATGTGAAGGTTTCGTACTGTTGATTGGATTTTATCCTTTGCCCTATCTCATAAGCCGATATTAATGATGAGATGAGAACCACAAACTTCATCAACTGCTAGTGGATAGGAGCCTATTTTGCTGCTTGAGCAGGCAGGATATCTTGCAATTTATGGTGAGAGAGATTTCACCGTTCTATCTTCCCAAAATTACCTGCTTGCGCTAATTTTCTATATCGTTATTTCGATACTGTTTTTAGCCATGTATGTCCATTACCTTTTGCATTCACAATATGGCTATACGATATAGATGTGTCAACTGCAATATTGACTTAAGCGGAGAAGGTGCTTCTAGGCATTACCTCGCCAACCCTACCCACAAGCTCGAGAAGCTACCTCCTCCAGTAAAGCCGGTGAAGAACACGCGCTAGCTATTCTCTTATACTTTCTAGAGTCGAGACTACCTGCCACAACATGGTGCGTATGTGCGACTGCATCTGAGGACTTTGAGTCGCACTATCGAGTAGGCTTATTGCGTTTGCAGCCCTGACAGAAAGGCTCCCACTCTTCTCATCTTTAAGTGCAAGAAGCACCTCTTTTATCATGTTTCGGATGCTCTTCTGGATATCACTGTTTCTTGTAATCGAGTCCAGAGTTTCGATGGCGCGATTAAGGCGCTGCTGATTTTCTTTCTCCTTGAGTTCTCTTTTTGATGATGTCATCATGCAAGCCTCCAGACGACTGCATATCTACCTGCTAGTTGCTTTTGAATGTTTTTATGGTCGCTGGTTCTCAAGAGACTTAAGTGTGCCAACTTTGACTAAGAAGTTTTCCGTGTACATGGTATTATCCATAAATAAGGTAAGATTTCGACATTCGCCTCTATTGATTAAGAGCTGAACCAGGGCTATTTTAAGAACAATGTAGAAAGTATATACTTTTTGATACCAAGATGAATAGATTTTAAATGGTCAACTGTGCATAATTGTTTAGAGGGGTTGTCCACTTAACATATATGGTAACAGAAGAGGAAGTAAAGTGCAACATTTGTGGCGGCATATCCGTGAACGCAAGCCAGGCAAAGCAACACACATCAACATCCTCCCATGAACTGAACAGGTCAAGGCTTGAGCGAGATCTTGAGGGTGTAAGAATAGAATATTATCAAAACGATATCTCGGTAATCATGAGTTGGAAGAAGACCTCTATGTAGGAATTTCTCATTTCAGTGCGACCAAAAAGGATACTGGGCATTATCACGGCCGCAGAGACAGTATATGTATTAACCCCTAGTTCTCCTGAGAATCGAATTTCGGTGAAAAATTTTCGTGGAATCTGCTCATACTTCGCCCTAGTTGCTACTTTCATGCGAGAAATATCCTGAGGAAGCTATGTCAATATTATTGAACTTTCTTAGCGGGAACTTTTTTCGATAATCTGCACGAACCGTATTCTATAGCAGTTAATTTGGGTATTGCCTATATTAGGTTGGTTTGATTGCAAATATTGTTCACATTAGTCTGAATGCTCGAGGAGGCGGTGAGCGTCTTGCAGTCGCCACAATAAAGGCGATATCATCTATGGGTGTCGATGTAGAGCTCTCCACATTGGAAAAACCTGATACGCAATTGATACATGATGCCTACGGAACAAGCATAGATACAGATCTCAAAAAGATAAGAACCCTTAACATCTTCCAAAAATATCGCCCCCGAGATTATAGCCTCACAGTTAATACGCATGGGGACATGCTTCCGTTTTACCGCAATGATTTCAACAACAAAAACTCGATCACATATTGTCATTATCCTATTGCAACCCACTTGATTGATTGCGGTGATCCAGATTACTCGGCTTCACTACAGAATATGTGTCTTTTAGGTATGACACAGGCATTACACAATAGATATCATAATACTGCAAGAAGCGCTTACATCAAAATGATGTTAAACTCCACCGTGCTTACTAACTCAGATTTTAGCCGCAAGGCAATCCTTAAGTCCTTTGGCGTGAATTCCGCTGTGCTGCCACCACCTGTTGACGTCGAGACATTCCGTAACGCATGTTTGATATCCGATGTCCGCGATGACTCTATCGTAGTGATCTCCCGCATCCATCCAACTAAAAAGATAGAGAATGTCATACATCTTGCCAAGCTGTTACATGAAAATGAGTTAGGCACAGGCATGAATGTTGTAGGCAATATGTTACCAGATGGAATTGGATACTTAAATTATCTAAACGATCTCATAGAGCAATATGAATTGGAGGATTTCGTCAGGTTTGAAATTAACCTTAGGTTTGATAGATTACTCGATCTCATGCACAGGTCAAAAGTTTATGTTCATCCTCTGCCGGGAGAACCATTTGGGATATCTACTGTAGAAGCGATGAGTGCAGGTATAGTCCCAGTTGTTCCAGATATAGGAGGTCATACAGAATTTGTCCCGGCAAAATACCAATTCCACACATACGGTCAAGGAGTAGAAGCCGTCGCAGCAGCTCTTGCTGCACCTACATCGGAAAGGATCAAGTTAAGTCATTCAACCCAGAGGTACTCCGTCGCTAACTATATCAAGAAATTCCAGCAAATACTGACAGATATTACAGATATCGGCAAAAAGCATCTGGAAGCAAAGCCAGTCATCACGCTATCAAAAAGGGTGCCAGAATCCATGAACGCCTGACCTAGCGAGCACGAGTATACACGTAAGCTGTGTCAAGCACTTGATCAGTCGTCCAAAGCGTGGGCAACGAGATTGTGCGGATCAGTTCCAGACCAAACCTTGCAATGATGTTTCCCCATCCCCAGTTAGTACGGTCTCTTGTGAGAGGTTTCATGACATGGCTTCCCATGAAGTTAAAGCCTGCATTGTGCTTTAGCTTATCAACTGTTAGCACCTGTTGGATAACACTGTTAGCAAGCATTTCGCCCATTTCTGGAAGACCTGAGATAAAGAATATTGGTTTTGAAAGATCTAGGCTACCATAATCAAAGCGTGTTGCGTCTGCTCTTATTGCATGGTAGGTAACACCCGTGTTGGATAATATTGCCTTTTGTAGTGCAACAAGCTCGTAGTCGATCTCTATGCCGTATGAGTCCATTCCAAGAAGACCTGCACAATAGGCTAATCTGCCATCACCCGAACCGATATCGACTAGCTGATCAAAACCAAGCGATCTTGCTTCTAGTGCAAGCGTAAAGGCAGAGAGCATCCATGTCGGATAGAATGGTTGGTAGCTTGTGTCATATTTTTTACTGCTCAACCAATAATTATTGATGTCACCATCGTAAATTCTACATGGGAGGCCCGAAATAGGTGCATCGTATGAACTGACATATATCGAATTGACAAGTACGAAATTGTGTAATGACTGAAGTACATCTTTTTCAATGGGCAAAGATTTAGAGTAGTACAAGGGTATAACTTCGCTGAACAGGCTTCTCTTATTTGTGTACTCTCGCACAAATTGGCTCTTCAGAAGCGATACTGCTTCTGGGATGGAATCGCTGATTGTCATTTTTCTTTTCTCTCTCAGTATACCGATTCCGCACTCGGACGTAGGCCCCTTCTGAGGCTTTTATGCCCACATTCGTTACAGCGATATAATCTCCTGCGCTTATACGTGTAGATGATTTCCGGATCCTCGATTACTTGGTGAATAGTTTTTACCATGCAGCGGTCGCAAAAGCGAGGTTCTGTAGACAAGATATCTATACCATAGATCTGAGACTTTACGAAATATATATTATGAGTAACTTCTCTGTGCGGATGACATTTAATAGGATAGGTGTAATTTTCATGAAGGCTTATTGAGGCTTATTTAGTACTCAATTAGAATTTTCCAGATGAAAAACTTCTGCTTTGTTCTAGGATATGTTATGATAGTGACTCTTTGTTGCACCTCAAAGATGACGATAAACCCCCTGACTATATTTCTCACATTATATCTTGCCATGCTAGACAGTGCTTTATAAAAGTAAATTTTTATAACTCAAATAAGTGCCATGACTCGTAGTTATGTGGTCCAGCGTACTGCTGTTTGTACTCACTTTCGCTGTCTTTGGACTTTTGCTAGGATTTGCAGCAGTTTATAATACAAACCAAGAGGGGCAGACTGGAGATGGTATCACTGTACGTGAAAACGCAAGTGGCAACGCAACACAGGTGAGTCAACCTAGTGGCCCTGATGCTAATCTAGAAAGCGGACAGTAAAGAAAGAGGCTCTTAAACGCTACATCTCTTTCTTACTTTCTCAGTTTCTTTGCCAAAAGCTCCGGTACTTCTGCTGGACGCTTTGCAACTGGTACGTTTGCTTTTGCATAGTTGGTTACTTTTGATTCTGCAGATCCATAATTGCCGTAGACTATTGCGCCCGCGTGGCCCATTCTCTTTTCTTTTGGCGCTGCTCGTCCTGCAATGTATGCAATAACGGGCTTGATGAAATTTGTACTTATAATGTACTGGGCCAACTGTTCTTCGGCATCTCCGCCTATCTCGCCTACAACCACGATTGACTCAACATCATCTCTGTCCCTGACGAGCTCAAACGCTTCAATAAGATTTGTTCCATTGATTGGATCACCTCCAATTCCCAGACATAGCCTCTGACCATAGCCTTTACCTGTTAGGTTGTATGAAACATCATACATTAACGTCCCACTACGAGAAAACACTACCGTGGTCCCAGCCTTGAAAGGCTGCGCTGGCATGATCCCTACCTTCATAACCTCAGGCACAATTACTCCTGGAGTGTTTGGTCCAATCATCCTTGCGCCTTTTCTTCTAGCATATTCCAAAACCTTTATTGCATCTCTGATTGGTATATGCTCCGGAACCGCAACTAGGAGCTTAATTCCGCTGTCGATTGCTTCTGCTGCCGCCTTGAGGAAAAATGGTGCAGGAACAAAGATTCCCGATATCTGTGCACCTGTGGCTTCCACAGCTTCACTCATGGTGTTGTACACCGATATATCTTCAAATTTCTGACCGCCCTTACCTGGGGTCACACCTGCAGGAATGTTTGTCCCATATGCCTTCATCAGCCGAGTGTGGGTCGATCCATAGCTGCCGGTCATACCTTGTATTATGACAGGCTTCTTCCCAAAGCCTTCCTCTCCCTCAGTTCCAATAAGTATATCAAATATGTTGAATGTTTTTTCCACAGTTGTTGTCATGCTGATCCCCTGCTATTCTTTATGGTAGATACCGCAGATCGTATTGCCTCCTCCACTGTATTATAGAGCTTTGCTTTACTACCCTGAAGCATTTCCCTTGCCTTCTCGGAATCTGCTCCAGAGATCCTTGCAAACACTGGGACATTCATCAGGTTGTTGTTGTACGCGTCCAGTATTGCTTGAGCTACGAGGTTTGTTCTTACAATTCCACCAAAGAGGTTGACGAGTATTGCTTCAACCCTCTTAATCTTGCTTATCACTTTTAGTGCCTCATAGATGGTTTCCGTAGTGGCTCTTCCGCCAAAGTCTAAGAATGCCCCTGCTCTGCCTCCTGCATCTGATACCATGTCAAGGGTTGACATTACGAGTCCTGCTCCATTTCCGATGATGGCTATGTTGCCGTCGAGTTCCACCAAAGAAAAGCCACTAACTTCGGCCTGCTTTTCGAGCTCTGAGATATGCTCATACTTTTTGAGCTCTGGATGTCGGAACATTGCATTATCATCAATTATCACTTTCGCATCAAGTGCCATGAAAGATCCATCCTGTAGAATGGCGACAGGATTTATCTCTGCTAGCTCTGCCTCCTTTTCATTTACAAGCTTTGAAAGCTTGGTTGTAAAGTCAACAAAAGAAACGACAGTTTCTCCGTCTAGTCCTAGTTTTGTGGCAGTCTCCTCGGCCTGTTGAGAACTCAATCCATCGATTGGCACATCAACCATTACTTTGCTCCCTGCGCTTTCGATGTCAATCCCACCCTCCGCAGATGATATAAGCGAATAACATCGTTTGCTCCTGTTTAGGAACAGTGAAAGGTACAATTCTCTTTTGATATCGGCCATTTCTTCAAGCAGGATGCCACGAGGTAATTCTCCTTTGACTTCTTTATGCAAAAGCTCATTGAACTTGGGCTCGAGCTCTACCTCATTTTTACATTTTAGAATAGCTCCTGCCTTGCCTCTTCCGCCGACCGTGAGCTGCGATTTAATCACGAGTGGGTAGCCAAGTTTGTTTCCTCCTTCCCTAGCCTCCTCGACTGAGTAAGCAAGATGGGATCTCGGTATTCTGATTCCGACCTCGTCGAAAAGCTCCTTTCCTTGATATTCAAGCAATCTCATAATTTGAGCAAACAATCAATCAATTACCGCTATTTATAAATCAAATTACTGTTTGCTAGAGAAAATACTATTAACTTATGTTATATCATGATTCAACGATATGTGAAAGACTGTGTATATTTTGGGTTGATTTTCAAAAAGTCGGCCTGAGCTATAGTTAGTTGAATTACATAAATTTTATAACTAGCTCTAATATGGTCTTATAGTCTATAATTTCTTAAGATTAACAGCTAAGTCAAAAATACATCGATTTGTGATCTTGGGATACCTCGTCAAAGCAATTTAGAATTTCAATAGGTTAGATCTTGTAAGAAAGATAAGGCAGAAAAAACCACAGTCCCGAACGATTAGCAAAGCATCACAACTATTATTTTAGTCATGTTGTCCTTGAATTAGACGCTGTGAGATATATGATGACACAACTCCTATTTCCAATCAAATCAATGGTACAACCTAGCATTACAATTGTCGATATTTCTCACTTCATCTTTTACAATTATTATTGTTCTATCTCACTATTCTGCGGATATCCTGTCTGCTCCTGTTTCTATTTTAGATTTTAGGATTAATTTCACGTCGCCGCCATTGCTGCATCTTCCTTATTACAAGATAAACGAGTGAAGCCGCAGCAAGACTCGGTATTGTTGCACCTATTGCAGGTAGTTGCGGCATATAGATGGGAGAAAGAGGGGATAGCATATAATTTACTAATACCCCTAGGGCCCATGCAGTTATCGCAGGTACACCTATGCCCAGTCGGTTTTGACTCATGTACAGCATCTGCTCTGTGTAATTCTGTCTCTTTATTATGTAGTAGTCTGTGAGCACAACTCCAAAGAGTGGAATAAATATTGCTCCTATCAAAAGCAGAAAGACTTCATACTGCTCAATGGAAACTACCATCGCTAGTATCGCACTGAGTGCAGTAAGCCCAATGATTACATGCTTTTGGTTAATCTTTGCTAATATGTTCTGTGTTGATACCGATGCGGAATAGACATCTGCGAAAGCATTATCAGCTTCATCGACTATCAAAAGCAGCATTAGAAACCCAAAGAACATGGCTTGTATGGCAACTACGATCGCCAAGACATCCGATGTTCCAAGCAGAACGCCTCCAAAGTAAAATAAAATATTTGTGATGGTAAAACCAATGAATGTCCCCCATAGCGCACTTTTACTCTTCTTGGAAAACCTGTTGTAGTCAGCAACCAATGGCATCCAGGATACAGGCATTGCTATAACAAGGTCAAGTGCAGAAAAGAATGACAACCCTTCTCCAGATGATAAGAAAAGGCTTGGAATATCTGCTGAGTTTAATAGGTTGATAATTATTATCGCAGATGTCCCGTATGCTATCCATACCGCGAATTTGCCGATCCATTGCCTTACGACATTGAGAGGCCCTGTAATTCCCAAAAGTGCGACAAGTGCTCCAAATACAGCCGCCCAAAAGTAGTATGGCAAGACACTACCTGTCAGCATATCTGCCGCTCTTGCCATTATCATGATTTCAAACGTGGTCCATCCGACCAGCTGCAGGATGTTGAGTATTGCAGGGAGGTATGAGCCTCTGATTCCAAACGCTGGCCGCATTGTTATGAGCGATGGTACTCCGTGATCGCTTCCTATCTTGCCTGCTAATGCAAGCAGAATTGATCCTACTACTGACCCGACAATGATTGCTATAATGGCATCAAGAAATTTTGCTTCAGAAAGAAATGAGCCTGCAGAAAGAACTAGTAGTCCTACACCAAGGCTAGACCATAAAATGAAGTAATCTAGTCCGCCAAGTATCTTGTGCTTGCCAGGTACCGGGTTGATTCCCCATTCTGGTGTTCTTAACAGTACCAAACTTCATCAATCACAAGAAAACTAGCATCAATAATAGTCTATTGTTTGAGAATCCTTTTCGTATCGATTACTGTGTTCCGTACCCTCAAGCACATAGATATTTTCCTGATATGATACAATAAGTATGTGTTTGATAATCACGCCTGATATCGAAGAATTTATACAAAGAGTGAGAGTCGCAAGATTAGCAACGATAGATTCTGAGTTCAAACCCCACTTAGTACCAGTAGTCTTTGTATTTGATGGCAACCATTTCTTTATACCTGTCGACGAGAAAAGAAAAAAAACTAAGCCCGAAAAACTAAGAAGGATAAAAAATATACAAGGTAACCCTAACGTTGCACTACTCATCGACGAATACAGCGAGGATTGGAGTAGATTGGCCTTTGTAATGATTCAGGGGACAGCATCAGTCGTGAAATGTAGACCACAAGCAGATATTCAGCTGAAACAGGCCCTAAGGGAACTCACTACAAAATACACTCAATATCAAAAAATCGGAACAGGTGAAATGTGTATCATAATAAAGCCAGAAAAAGTGGCATCCTGGAGAAGCTCTCAGCTTTAAGCAATATTTGCCCTCAGAAGATACACCTTATCCTCTTTCATTTAGCAAATCTGGCAAGCAGTTTTGTAATTTCTATCATTTTTTTTGCATCCTTGCCTATTGGGGAAAATGCATAACCAAAAATTATATGCTCTGCTCCCATTGCTTTAATCTGCTCTACATCACTTCCAATTTGGTCGATAGTGCCTGTCATTGGCATTCTATGTTGGCTGGACGAGGAATTTGAAGAAGAAGAGTCTAGCAAATTAGGGTACGTCAATACAACTATACGAATATCTGACGGGTCCTTGTTTGCTTTTCTTGCAGTTTCTCGCAAGCTGTTGATAGCCTGGTCCTGTTGTTCCAATGGTACAAATCCTGCAATAGGCATCCAACCATCAGCATAGTTTACAATTCGAGGGAAAGTCTTTGGAGTATATGCTCCAAGTAGTATCGGGGGATGCGGTTTTTGCACGGGCTTAGGACCAATTTTTGAAGCCGGGATATTATAGAACTGACCTTTAAACTCCACCACGTCATCAGTCCAAATTCTCTTTAGTACCTGCAAATATTCGTCTGCCCTCGCTCCCTTCTGTTTGAAAGGTATGCCTGCAGCATCATACTCATCTTTTGACCATCCAATTCCAAGACCTGCAATAACTCGACCACCAGATAAGACATCGAGTGTAGCAAATCTTTTAGCTAGTGTGACAGGATTGTGAAAAAACATATCAATTATAGAAGTTCCTAAGGAAATTCGCTCAGTGTTACCTCCCACGTACGTGAGTGTCTCAAGCGGATCAAGTACGCTTTGGTATTCTACTGGTATAGGAGCATTAGGCACTCCGCCATAAGGTGTCTGGGGATTGACTGGCCATAGGAGACGTTCAAATACCCATACGGAATCAAGCCCAACCCTTTCAGCCTCCCTTCCGATATACAGAATATTTTCTCTTCTTGCTAATTCTCCTGTCTGTGGCAAAAGTATTCCTGCCTTCATAAGAAGTACGAGTAGAATGAGCCCCCTAAGTATTAAAAGACTTTAACAAACGATTCGGAGGAATTTGGAGGTTATTTGTTATTAGTCTGTTTTCAGGTGAACAAATTACAGATTTGCATTTTATTTATCTCAGACTTCGGTTGTGCCGCATAATCTGATTACAAAAGGCCTCGCTAGTTCTTCATAGATATTCTCAAACCTACCAAAAAATTATCTTTCTTATAGAATTTGTGGGGATATAGCATATCCATCGATTCTCTGATCCTAATTTCTTCGAATCTGATCATGCTATGGCAATCAGTTTACCCTCGATCAGTATAATTGAAAGCCTATGTTTGGTGCAAGCCAAGTAACGGTTGACAAGGATCTCACGACATAAACCTCAGAATGTATACACAGACAACATTAGTTGACTAATTAATACAGTTAGATCGATGCAAGAAAAACCTATCTAGGATTTCAAGAAAGATTGAAAAGCCTATCTCCATTATCATTCTGAGTTGAAGGTAGTACTGTCAATTGCTGGAAGTGACTCCGGAGCGGGTGCTGGAATACAAGCTGACTTAAAGATGTTTTCGGCACTTGGAGTCTATGGGTGCACTGCGATAACTGCAATAACCGCACAGAATACAAAACATGTAGTCAAGATATTTGAGATATCCCCATCAATAGTAGAACAACAGATAAGATCGGTTATGACGGATATGCGTCCAAATGCCATCAAGTTAGGCATGGTATACAGTACTCCTATAATAGAGGCGGTTTACCGTTCAGTCAAAAAAAAATCAAAGAAGGTTCCAATAGTGCTTGATCCTATTCTTGCAGCAGGTACTGGCGCCAAATTACTCCGTACTGAAGCATACAAATCATTTGTATCAAATCTGATCCCATTATCTACTCTGATAACTCCAAACAGGTCGGAAGCTGAAAAACTAGCAGATACTCTGATTAAATCAGAGAATGACGCAATTGAAGCTGCCAAAAAGATCAGAAAATTGGGAGCAGAGAATGTCATTATCAAGGGGGGCCACTTTGTATCTGCAGAAGTAACCGACCTGCTCCTCGATACCCAGGGCAATGTCACCAAATTTACAAACCCTCGATTAGAAATAAAGGAAATCCATGGCTCTGGTTGCAATTTTTCCTCAGCAGTCTCAGCATATCTTGCAAAAGACATTGTACTTTCGGAGGCATGCAGTATGGCAAATGAATACGTACATGCTGCTATTAGAAATTCACTTAAAATTGGGAAGGGATTACCTATTGCAAACCCTTTTTCATCTATTTATCGTGAAGCCAATAGGTACCGAATCTTGGTCGAATTACAACAAGCAGTAGAACACTTATGCACGCTTGATCGCTTTTATACTCTCATACCTGAGACGCAGACTAATTTTGCTTATGCTCTTTCAAACGCGGTACATGTATCAGATATTGCAGCAGTGCGAGGAAGAATAATCAAGGTTGAGAATACCGCTGCACCTGCTTCCTACGTAAAGTTTGATGCTTCCAGCCACGTCGCATCCGCCTTGCTAGCATACATGAGTGTCAACCCTGACTTCAGATGTGCAATCAACATCAGGTTTGATCGCCGAGTTGTTGATGTATGCAAATCACTATTTTCTATATCGAGTTACGATAGGGCCCAAGAGCCCAAAAAGATCAAGAGAAGGGAAGGGTCTAGTATAGCATGGGGAATCCTTGCTGCGCTTTCAAAGAATCGCTTTGCTGAGGTCATTTATCATAAAGGCGATATTGGAAAAGAACCAATGATAACCCTATTTGGAAGAAATCCTGCCGAAGTAGTAAACAAGATCAACGCGATATTGAAAAATTATGAGGCTGTATAGTTCAATTTATGTTATATATGGCAGGGCGGGAGAGAAACACAAAGAATGAAAGCGGTAATTCTGGCAGGTGGACTCGGCACAAGGCTACAGCCTTATACGTTCTTTATTCCAAAACCAATGCTTCCGCTTGGCAATAAGCCTCTTCTTGAATACATTATCGAATGGTTAAAGAACGTTGGAGATATCCGACACGTCGTCATATGCGTCAGTTACCTTCATCGAACGATAGAAGACTATTTTGAGGACGGCAACAGGTTCGGAGTTCAGATTAAGTACGCCAGGTCTGAACGTCCTCTTGCAACGGCCGGCCAGCTAAAGACTGCCGAGAAGTTGCTTGAGGATGAGTCATTTGTGTGTGTCTATGGAGATTCTGTCTATGAGTTCAACTTACGCAAAATGATAAAGCAACATAAGGAGACAAAGGCGTTTATCACTATGGCCCTTCTACAGTACTCTACTAAACTAAAGTATGGATTTATCGACCTTAATGGGCACGATAGAGTCACCGCATGGCGAGAAAAGCCCGAGATAAGCGGGCTGATAAACATTGGATCCTACATTATGGATCCAAATTTTTTGAATTTAATACCCAAGTCCGGTTCGTTTGGGATGGATGATGCAGTAAGGAAGGTGCTGGAGCAAAGGAGGATCGTCAAAGGGTTTAGGATCGATAGTGGCGGCTTTGTTGACATTGGTGACAAAAAGTCGTACTTGGATGCATACAAACAATACGTAAGCAAGCTGGGCAAAATCTAGATGAGCTTGTGCCTGTTTGAGGATTCATGTTGGCAGAACCTTGAGCCAATTTCGCTTACAAAAGCTACCTTTGACGTCAAAGTCGGGGCGAAGACTTTTTTTGAAGAGCATCAGCTGACTCCTGAAGCGCTGCTTACAAGGGAATATCTTGCATCTATTACAACCGAGCGGCATCCTAATTGCACAGTAAACCCAACCTCACTCGGTAGCGATACCGTGTTTGTCAATGGGCTAGTTCATCCAGGAGCAATTTATCCTGACCGCCTCTTCGACATAAATCATACTTTTGCAATAACTACAGACAGCAGTAGAAGGCTGCTTGTTGCAAGGCTCGATAGCAACGGCATAGAATATTTACAGAATTGCGTTATGGCGGGCAAGAGAATTGATGTTAAGAAACTAAACGTAGAAAAATTGACCGATTTGGAAGATCAACACACTGAGGGCATAATTTCACAGCCTTGGGACCTGATCCGAGTCCTTGAAAGTTCCCTTGCGACTCAGGTCTCTACCATGAAAAGCGAAGCACAGCTGGGCAGAGAAGTCTCTATTCTAGGTAGCAATGCTGTAGCTATTGGGAAAGATGCCTCAGTTGAAGTCGGAACCGTGCTTGACGTAAGAAATGGAGGTATATACATAGGCCCTGGAGCTTATGTTGCAGCAAGCAGGATAGTAGGCCCAACATATATTGATGCAATGGCACAGGTTAAACAGTTTACAATCATTGAAGCAAGCTACATTGGTTATAACTGCAGAATTGGAGGTGAAATAGAACACTCTATAATTTCTGATTATACAAACAAAGCCCATGCAGGATTCATTGGCCATTCCTATGTAGGAGAATGGGTTAACATTGGCGCCATGACCACCACATCTGATCTTAAGATGACATATGGAAACATCAAGATGAACAGCGGTAAGAACAAGAAATTTGACACTGGTCAAAACAAGATAGGTTCCTTCTTTGCAGATATGGTCAAGACATCGATTGGCACACTAATTTATAGTGGCAGACGAATTGGGGTTTCTTCACACTTACATGGCCTCGTTGCACAAGATGTGCCGAGCTTCACTATTTATGGCACAAGCATAGGGGTAAGAAATGTCGAACTAAAGCTTGAATCAATAATAGAAACACAGCGCAAAATGATGAAGCGACGTAACCAGACGATGACCAAAGCTTATGAACAACTTGTAGAGGATCTATTTGTCATAACTGCGAAAGATAGAAAAGGGATCGGTGTCAGGAAAGGGAACTTTGGCCTCTAATACTACATGTAACTAAGTCCCTGACTTTCCTTCCAGAGTCCCAGCCTCTGGTGAAGCCAGGGGTAAAAGTTGGCATCGCCATTTTCAAACTCCTTCTTGATTATTCGGATTATATTTTTTGAAACTTCTCCTGGAGTACCATATATGTGCTTTTTCTGTCGGAGCTTCAATCCCAAACCCTCTTCTCTGTTGTATGCTTCTTTAACCATGGCGACTATCCAGCCCGCATTCAGTGGAGGGACAAGCACATTGCTCTGGGCATCAAATATAGTTTCTGGCCTGTCAGTATTGAGCCTGACTGTCATAGACGTCACTTTCGGAAAGTAGAGTAACTCCTCTTGCATTGAACCAGAGTCTGTCAATTCAGCCCAACAATGTCCGCTATCTAGGAACTCTATGACATGGGCATATTCTTTCCACAGTGGGGTCAATAGTAATTTTTTGGGATGCTGATCAGCAAGACTTTGCAATTTGAATTCGAGCTCGTATTGCTTGAGCGCGGCTACTGTAGCGTTTAGCAAGACTAGGACAATTTTCTTGTCTGTATTTTTGATAAGTTCAACAATCCCCTCAATAATCGATATAAAGCGCTTCTTTGTCAAATTTTCACGCCTATGAATGTCCATTCTTATCCAATCATCTGTTTCGAGCTGAGGATACAGAGTAAAAATGCTCTGATGATGTTTTTCTCTTCTCTTGATGTGGATTGCGTCGACCACCGAGTTGCCAACAATGTAGACAAAGTTCTCTGGATATCCTTCTCGTACTAGATTATCTTTGTTGAGTTTGGTTGGAGCAAAGAAGAATTGCGTGCCTGCTGAGCATATCCATGTGTCGATCTGCTCTGGAAAGGGTTCTTCCCTTGCAATAAACCATTTGTCATCAAATTGGCTGCTCACAAACTTTTCTACGTCTTGTCTTGTAGGCTCTCGTTCCGGCTTTAGCAACTTTATCGCCTGGGGACTCATGGAACGAAGACCTGCCTCATTCTGACCAACCTTTTGACCCATGCCAAAAACCCATGCAAGCGGGGCAATGCCTGCCACCAGCGTATCGCCGTGCACTATTGGGAGGAGAGATTCCATCCCATAGTGCTTCTTACAGTATCTCCCAAATGAACCGAACTTTACTATAAGTTCGCTTGCCTTTTCCATCAAGTCTCCTCGTATCTGGAGATTGCAGCCAACAAACTTGTGGAGGTTGAACTCTTCTATGCCAAATCTGAGCACCTCATCAAAATGCTGACCTGTGTCTACTACAAATACAGGTAGTTTTTGCCTTGCAGCTTCTAATACAAGTGGAGCCTGCTTGTAAAAATCTGGCTTTGTTCCAGTCACTATTGCAAGAACAGGTGTTTTATCTCTTCGGGCTTCATCAAAAACCAAGTGGACATTATCAGATACTTTAATAGGTAGTGGGTTTGTTGAAACGTTGATTTCTCTAAAGCCAGAAGTATTCTTTTTCTTTTTCAACGAAGATCATCTAAGTCTCTGCTATGTATGCGTCTTCTCTTTGATACTGCAAGCATGTAACCACCTATTCCCGTTATGGCCGCACCAGCTGGCATGAAGATGAAGGGTGCGACTCCAACTGCTCCTACAATATACTGGCTTGGGATCCTCGGCACCATGGTTAGACCAACTGCCATACCTGCAACTATTATTATGCCAGCTGTTATGAGTGTAGCGCCTCCTACTGGGGAGCCAGAGGTCTTGGCTAAGACAAATGCAACGCCAGCAAGTATTAGGCATGGAGCAGCTGAGATAAAGATAAGCTGTAGCAATAGACTGCCCGGCTCAACCACACGCTCAGGACCGATACCTTGGGGACCAATTAAAAAGTTGTAAAATGATAGCAAAAGCGCAACGAACATTACTGCGAGACCAAGTGATGCGAGCGAAGTCCAGTCCTCCAGCTTTAGATTCATTATTAATACCTGGTTCTATCCTTAGTTGATAATTAAATCATGTGGTCCGTCTCCAAACCCGCCTTGACTAGCATGTCCGGTTTCATTAATGTCTAAATCTCCCAGCAGGTTAGTTTTCACACAATTCCGACAAGCCCCGCCAGCTCTTTTCTGCATGATGAGCCGAGAATTTCAGCTGACTTTTCAGGTCTTACATTGTTTATGAAAACTCCAAAGCCCCGCTCAAGACCCGACCATGTATTTAATTGGGGGTACACTTCAATATGCCAGTGGATCAGGCGGCTATTCTTCTTCTCCGGAGACAGATGGAATACTAGGTTGAAGGGAGCATCGTTGAGCGCCTTTGACATTCCACCAAGCGTGGCTCGTAGAATTAATGCAAGATCATTAATCTCCTTTTGTGTTATTTTTGAAAATGATGTTATGTGTCTTTTTGGATATATCCAGAATTCATACGGGTAGGTAGGAGCCCAAGGGCAAAAGGCAATGAAATTGTCCGTAGCAAGAATCTGGCGCGGGCCGTTTGATTCAACTGCGATGAAGCTGCAAGCTGGGCAACTACCGTTCTCATTCATGAATCTGTGAGCGCCTTCTGCCTCCGTATCGATAATTGGGGGGATAGTAGAAAACGTAACGATGTTTAAATGAGGATGAATTGC
>DATCWI010000003.1:0-46276 GCA_036566425.1 Nitrososphaera sp. | reverse complement strand
TATAATGGTGCTTACCAAAGACCAAGACCTAGAAAACTTAGCAGAGCAGGAACAGGAGCTTCCATCGGAAATAGAAGAAAAGAGGCGTAAAGGGGCTCTAAGAACAGGTTATACTACTGGAACCACCGCGGCTGCAGCCACGAAGGGAGCGCTTTATGCTCTTATAACTGGAAAGCCGGCAGGGTCTGTGACGGTATCTTTGCCAAAAGGCAGGACTGCAACACTCAAGATTGCATGGACAAGGAGGGAAATTGATGGCAAGGTCACTTGCGCAGCGATAAAAGATGGCGGCGATGATCCAGACGCAACGCATGGTGCCGAGATATGCTCTACCGTGTCTTTCGATGAGAGTCCAAGACACATCAATATTGATGGTGGTAAAGGAGTAGGTAGGGTAACTAAACCGGGGCTAGGTCTTGAGATTGGAACGGCAGCAATAAACCCTGTCCCCATGAAGTTGCTAGAGCAAACGGTTGAGGAAGTTGCTAGAAATGAGTTGGAGCATCACGGCGTTAAAGTAGTAGTTTCTGTTCCAAATGGAGAAGAAATTGCCAAAAAGACAGATAATTCACGCCTTGGGATCCTGGGAGGTATCTCAATTCTTGGTACCACCGGCATTGTGCTACCTTATTCTACTGCATCGTTTGCTGCCTCAATAAGGCAAGGCCTTGATGTTGCCACCGCTATGGGTGCTGATACTGTGGTTCTAACCACAGGGGGCAGGAGTGAAGACTTTGCCAAGGCCCTCTACAATTTCCCGGATCACTGCTTTATCCAGATGGGCGACTTTGCAGGTTACTCTATGAGGCAGTGTGCTAATAGAAAGACTTTGAGACATGTCATCATTGCCGGCTTTATTGGTAAGCTGACAAAAATGGCGATGGGTGTCAAGCAGACCCATGTGGCTGGCTCTCATGTGGATATGGAATTTATGGCACTAGTCGCAGCAGAATGTAGAGCTCCACCAAATGTGATAGAAGAGATCCGCTCTGCGAATACTGCAAGACATGTTTCAGAGATAATCAAGCAAAATAGGATTATGACGTACTATGATAATGTTTGTAAAAGGGTCTATAAGCAGATGGATGAACATGCAAAAGATCAATTGAGTGTCGAGGTTATATTGTTTGAATTTGACGGTACGCTTATCGGTAGGTATCCAAAAAATACCAACAATATGTAATCTTTAGTTATCTCATCTCTTTCAATCGTTCCCTACGACTATACCTAGGGTGTCATGGTAAATAATGTAATAACTTTTTAACCATATTGTGGGTACCCTGCACCTCACGTTACAACCTGCGTTATGGCCTTTTTCTTTGATGCAACTGATATTCCAAGAGCAATCAGATAAACCAGCACACCAAGAATCATTGCGAAAGATGATCCGTACATAATCCCCAATGCTATGGCTAGCACTGCTCCTAAGACAGAGAATGCGCCATTAATAGCCCACATCCAGGGTATAAAGTCAGGTCTATGAACCTTCAGCAAACGCATGCCAGTAGGAAGGGGCATTCCCATAAGAAATCCAATGGGAGCTAAGACACCGATGCTTATTGCGGCTTTGATCTCAATAGGTTCTGCGAGAGCAGAATATATGATTGACGGAAGGGAAAATACGTATAACACCCCAAGTCCAGCAATACCTCCTATTACAAATATCAGATTTCTCATATTGTTCTTTGCAATTCTTGAGCTAAGTAGGCTTCCTCCTCCACTTGATAAAAGAATGGTAAACAATAATAGCGCAAATGTCATTGTGGGATTTCCCATCAATAGAATCAATTTTTGAAGCAGGGCAAGCTCTATCAGGATAAAACCCACCCCAAGAGCCGCAAAATAGGGTATGACGGTTCGAATTCCAATCTCCCTTTTCTTAATGCTAATCCCTACCTCTTCTTCCCCTCCTCCTGCTCCTCTTTCTCCTCTCCTTCTTCGGATCCACGCAAATGGAACCAACAAAAATATCGCTACAATTCCTATGCTGGCATATAGCAGCACTTCAACTACAGGAGGTAACGGTTTTTCAAATGATAAGAAATATGGATTATCATCTGTTACCGGGTACACTTTTGTATCGAACAGATTGTAAAATTGCTCAAGTGTAATATCCCCGCTAAGAAGAGCATCATAAGGCTCCCGCATTACTTGCTCTGGAACCAGTATAGGTTTATAGTCATATTGAGAAAAGGATTGTGAGAAAAAGCTTATCTCTTCATCAGTGAATGGCGACTTTGAAAATACTACCATCGTTACACTAGGGTCTTGTGTGTATGAATCAGATGTTACCATCATAAGATGCCTGTGAAGCTGATCCTGTGGTATACCATTCTGTTCGAGTAGTTTTGCATATGTGCTGATAAATCTAGGAGCGTCGATTAGCCACCTTACTGTAACTATTTTGCCCCTTTCAGTTAGATGATCGTAATATTGTTGGAATCCTTCCAATGTATAAAGGAAGTTTTCAGAGACGCTCAGCCCACCAGAAGAAACTGATGCCCAAGTATCTACGAAAGGCACATAAATAATATCATACTTCTCAGAGGAACGGGTTATGAAGCTTCGGCCCTCATCAACATGTGATCTAACATACTGATGAGAATAAACATTTCCTGCTCTATCACCATAGCTTTTGACAGTATCATAGATTATTGGATTTATCTCCACAGATGTGACATCTTTGCTACCGCTCACCAAAGATGCAACCACGTCCCTCCCGCCGCCAGATCCTATCACGAGAACTTTTGGATCTTGCATCATTTTAAAAGGAAGGTATTGCATCCACGTGGAAAGCTCTTGTCTGCTTTCAGTGCTGCCATCCCAGGAGATTATGTTGGTTCCTGCTCCCCCATCGATAAAGACCTTTGCTACAAGCCCCTCGCCACCTTCTCCTCCCTCAACTACATCTATTCGAGAAAATGAATTCCATTCTGTCTTGACTATTTTTGATCCCGGATGCTCCCGCAAATATATCGGCAAGTCTTTCTGAGCTGTCGGATCTGTTGGTATTGCAAAGATCTGCGTAGCGTAATTTAGGAAAATAAGTGATATAGCAAATGCTACAAGCATTAGGCTTCCAATAGTTTTCTTAATATTCTTTGTGATCCTTGAGAATAAAGTTGCACTAACCGCAGATATTAGTCCCACTATAAGGGTTGAGCCCTCACCCCCAGTAAGCACCAAAAACAAGACTACAAGAAGGGCACCGGCGGACGCCCCAATTAAATCTGCAGCGTATAGCCTACCAGCTACAGAGGCAAATGCATTGAATGCTGCAGATATTATAATTCCAATTAAAAAGAATGGAACGGAGAATAGAACCATATACAACGGAAGGTAGATAACTTGTGAAGCGAGTGCATGCATGACGAAAAGGGTTATGGGGATAAAGATAGTGATGCCCCATGCTGAATATATCGTTAAATTCTCTGCCCATTTACCCTTGAGTTTCGTCACACGATGATGTACAACTAAACCAGACGCTCCAAGGCCAACAAGGGCTACAGAGACTGCGACAAAGGCAAAATGGTACCATATTGCTGCTGAGAATATTCTTGTGATCGACACCTCAAGTACTAAACCTGACAATGCAACAAGAAATATCCCAGCGAACAATAGCCTGCGGTTTACTAAAACCAGACCCGATTGCCAAATTGCCATGGCTTTGTTACTTAGCTCATGTTTTGTCTTAGTTTTAAAAACGTTATGAAAGTGGATTATTGAGCCTTATTGTGACTTCGCTCCCCTCATAGTTTTCGATCATACTTGTGTAAGGGTACAAGCCTAAGTCAAAGTTTGTCACTTTGCCTTTGAAAGTTGCAATTGCGGTTGCATTGCGCTGAAGCTTCTGTAGCAACTGGTTGTTTTCATTTCCCATATCTAGTTTGAATCTGGGATCGTCTATAAGCAGAATTCCGTTTCTAGAAGTATCGAGGGGGAGGTAAAGCGTATCTCGGTAATCTGACAATATATGGTCCCCATCAAACACATATTTGAATATCCATGAATAGACAGGGTTCGAAATCACTGTTAAATTTCCGCTACCTTCACCTCCACCTCTTTCTAAATAGCTAGCAGCATATGCAGCGGATTCGAGCTGGGCAGAAGTAACGTCTGTAGTAATGAGGAGAGAGGTACTAATAAGTCCAAAAGCAATAATTGATGAAAGCACAGCAATAGTAAACGCCTTTTGGGTAATTTTTTTGGTCTTTTCCATCATATCGAATATCAGCTTAGCCGCTCCTATGCATAGCGCTGGCAATATAGGAATCCAATAAAAGAAATTGGCGTATCCCATAAACCCAAGAAATGCCATGAATGGAAGGGTCCATAAAAGAATGACCATATCTCTTCTTATGAATGAGTATGCAAGGCCAGCAAATCCAGCTACAAATAACAAAGGATCGGTAATAGCCAAAAGGAAGACAATCCAAGGAAGTCCTGCATTTTCTCTATTTACTTGCCAGAGGACATCATTGGTCCAAGAGTTAAATGCGCCAACAACTAAGCTTTGAGCTGGCCAAATCAAAGGGACCGCAATCACAGGAATGAACCACATTCCTAGCGGCCTAAGTCTTCTGCCATTATTTCGATAGATGAGAAGAGCAATTAATGGGATTATAGTAAATGCAGGAACCTTTGTAAAAATAGCGATTCCGAGCAATAACCCGGATATTATAATTAAGATATAATTAGTGATATTATCCCTGGCGTTATGTCTGTCTGGTTTTGAAGATTTTATATGGACAGCTAGCAATATTGAAGACAGTAGAAATGGAAGAAGAATAGAATCTAGTAGTATCATTCTAGTGTACCACGTTGTTGGCATTACAGCGAACAGTACTGAAGCAAATAACGCAACATTTCGATTATACAGACGCTCCGAAATTTTGTAAATCAGAAAGGTGTCAATTATAGCTAATATCCCCATCAGAGTTCTGGGCACCTCATAAAGTGATCCGATTGAATCAAGATCTGGAGAAGGACTTAGGGATTGTGGATAGCCAATTACCATTAGCATACTACCAAGGAAGACTTGTCCAAAAAATGGGTGATCATAATAATAGGCCTCTTGCGGACCAAGCCCTTCCATGACATGCAGTGCCCTTCGCATATACACTCCCTCATCATAGAACAGGTTAGGAAAGCCTATTGGGTTCCACAAGTGGGTATAAGCAGATAATGCTAAGGGTATTAGGATAAGCAATATTGACACAGAATATTTCTGCTTGGAGAGAAGACCCAACCTCCTAATTGATGACGAGAACTTGACTATTATCGTTTGCTTAGATGCAAAAGATTAATTTCCCTTCTGATTTCTGGTATCGTTGGCTTATGGTTACAAGAATGGCTATCGTCGCCATCACAAAGCATGGCATAGAAATAGCAAGGAGAATAAAACAAAAGATGCCGGAAGCCGACATATACGTGCCCGCCAAGCACAACGACAGTGGCAATGACATTGTGTGGTTTACTGAGCAAAGTACTCAGCTGGTTGGAAAAGTCTTCAAGGATTACGATGCCTTGATCTGTATATTTTCACTTGGAGCTGTCATAAGAATGCTGGCCCCTCACCTCACGGATAAAAAAAGTGATCCTGCTGTGCTTGTTATTGATGATAGAGCAAATAACGTCATAAGCACACTCTCAGGACATCTTGGAGGAGCAAATGCCCTTACAAGGTTAGTAGCTTCCTTCCTTGATGCAAAACCAGTAATCACTACAGCAGCAGATGTAAATGATACTATCGCAGTTGACCTAATAGGCAGGGAATTTGGTTGGACTATTGATAATTTTGAGAATGTTACAAAAGTAAGTGCATTCATGGTCAATGAAGAAAAGATCGCAATTTTTCAGGACACAGGCCAGAGGGATTGGTGGCACGGGCCACTCCCTGGGAATGTTAGAGTCGTAGACAGCGTTGAGAAAATAAAATCCCAGGAATACAAGGCAGCATTAATAATTTCAGATAAAGTGCTATCAGATGAAGTGATCATCAGCAAATCAGTTATTTATCGACCCAAGACATTCGTGGTTGGGATAGGATTACACTGGGACACAAGCAAAGAAACAATAGAGTCAGGTATAATTAAGGTTTTAAAAGAAAATGGTCTCTCCTTTCAAAGTATTAGAAATATTGCAACAATAAGTCGGAAAGCAAAAATGAAAGGGCTCGAAGAATTCTCCAAGCAGTATAACATACCAGTGGAAATCTATGAGAATGATAAACTCGCATCGGTGGATGTGCCCAACCCATCCTCTACAGTTCAAAAATTTGAAGGAACATCAAGTGTATCAGAAGCTTCATCGATCCTCAGCTCGAAAGGAAATCTTATAGTTCCAAAGCAAAAGCTTCCACCTAATCTGACGCTAGCCGTTTCGCGCATCTCTTTTTGATCCTACATCGATAGATTTTGCACATAACCGTGCAACTTTTATGTACATGACATCCATTCTTAAAAAGTAAATATAATAATTTTAAACATGACTATTGTATTATATATTGACAGACGACGTCTCAACCAGCAATACAATACTGGGATCGCAAAATCCACAATCCACAAGAACGTACGTTCCAAGGACCGGATTGATCTTGGAAATGTCATTCCTGAATCTGGCGATACATTCACAGTTATGCAGGCTGCCAGCAGTGAATACAATATCCCAAAGTGTGTAATGGAAGCTTTTGATGGATCTGAACTTTTGCTTTCGATACCTTTTTCTGAAGTTCTCAGTTACAAAGCCACATAGTGTGCACCTACCCCCCTTTTTTCAGACAGCTTTAAAAAAGTACCGCCAGTCTTGAGCGGTCTTGATGATTGAATAAATCACGGAAAGGAAATGAGAATAGTAGTCTTGGATCCTATGTGTCGCTACTAACAAGCGGTGTGATGACTCAAATTGTCAATTGTAAGTTGATTTAAATTATCAAAGTGCAATGTGCAAATGGTCACTTAGCCACAATGGTCTCACACAGTGAAACCTATTTTAGCCTGCCAAAAGATCTCTGCAGACATACGGGTTTGAAAAAGGCTCTCTTGATAGTTGACAGAGGAAGTAGAGAATCTGATGTAAGAAAGGAGCTTGGAGAGATTTGCCTGATGGCTAAAGAAAAGGCAGGCTACGAATATGTCGATTATTCTTTCCTCGAGGTATTGCCACCCTTTATCGCTGAGGGAATTAATCAATGTATAGCTGTCGGAGCAAGCACTATCACTGTCATGCCTTATTTTCTGTATCCGGGAATGAAACTCAAAGAAACTGTCAAGCAAAGCGCTAAGATATGCAGAGACAAGAACTTGAAACTTGTCATCACTAAACCGCTCTCTTATCATCCTATGATGGCGCAACTAATACTTGACAGAATTAATGAAGTCAGGGACCAAAATTGCATTTGCCAATCTAACAAGGATTGTGATGTCGTTTTGATAGGTCATGGCAGCAGCGACAAAAATGCTCATGATGCCTTTGTTTCTTCAGCAAAAACCATCGCGCCATACTACCGCAATGTGCATTATTGCTTTCTTGAGCTTGATCATCCGAATATTCACGAAGGCATAAGCCGGGCGATTGCAGCCAAACCACACGTGTTATTGATCGTGCCGTACTTTTTGCATAGAGGGGCGCACATCAAGAGGGATGTGATGAAGGATCTGAACGCTGCTCTTCACAAATACGGCTTTGAAAATGCCTTCGTGGCTCGCCACCTTGGTGTTGACGAAAAGCTAGTCGATATCGTTATAGCGAGGGCTAGAGATGTTGAGAGTAGGTTTGGAATCTAGCGCCGATAAATTTGAACCGTCCCACCACAATCAGTACAGCGGATCTGCTGCAGGGAGGGCCATGTCGCAAAGGGCTTTTGACATAGAGAAAAAAAGCTTTGAAATCATCGAATTAGAGATCGGTGATCACTCATACGACGAATATCAATGGGTGATTGTAAGGCGGGTGATACATGCCACAGCAGACTTTGACTTTGCTAAGAGTGGGAAAATACTCTTCCATAAAAGGGCTATTGAATCTGCTTTCAACGCGCTCCAAAGGAAATGTACAATTGTCACGGACGTCGATATGGTGCTTGCTGCTATAAGCAAGAAATCAAAGGCTGATCTAGGTCTTAGGGCAGTATGTTATATTTCAGACCCCATAGTTGCAGAGCAGGCGCAAATGCTATGCAAGACAAGATCAGAGACTGCCATGCGGCATGCTGCTAAGGACATGGACGGCGGAATTGTTGCAATAGGGAACGCGCCTACTGCGCTATATGAAGTGATCAGCATGATCAAACAAGGAGTCACAAAACCTGCTCTAGTAGTTGGGATACCAGTAGGCTTTGTATCTGCAGCTGAGTCAAAAGAAGAACTTGCGAGAATTGGTGAGGTGCCCTTTATTACTAACATCGGGAGGAAAGGGGGGAGCCCCGTAGTCTCATCTATATTAAATGCGCTCATGCTACTATATATGAGCAATAAGTCATCTGTGTGAGAATTTGACGGAAGAGAGCACAATACGATCCGATAGTTTTCTGTTGGCGAAGTGCAAGTGCATATACGCTGCCAGACTGTTATCATTGATGATAAATCCGTCGTGTTTTCCTGTGATCCCATTTCCCTTTTTCATAGAGTAGGCAAAGCGGGAATCGCTTGCTATATTTTCTATTGAGGAGTAATGGAATTCATGACCTCGCAGATGCATGTTGCCAAATATCGAGGCTGTGCAATTGGCGTCTGTATAATTCAAGGTAAGCATCCCTGTCATTATAGTGTCTGCATCTACGATTCCAGCCATCTTCCGCACCTTTCTTTCCCCTCTGTAACGGCTTATTGACCGGGTTAGATACATCAAACCCCCGCACTCACCATAGATCGGCATGCCTTCATTCACTGCTCTCCGGATTGACCTGACCATAGACCTGTTTCCCTCAAGCTTATCTGCAAGTACCTCTGGAAAGCCTCCTCCAAGTATCAGTCCATGCACATCATCTGGAAGCTTCTCGTCTTTGACGGGGCTAAAAAAAACAAGATTCGCTCCACTCCTTTTTAGGGCAGCAAGGTTGTCCGCATAATAGAAATTGAAGGATTCATCCAATGCAACAGCAATCCTTGCTTTAGCAGGCTGCGGGGGACTATTTTGAGCGTCCAGCAGCACGGTCGAGCTGCAGAGGTTCAATACTCTATCTAGGTCAAGCGATTCTGAAATATATCTCGCCGTGCGAGAAATCATATCATTTTTAGCCGCTTTCAATTCTAACGCAGGCACCAGCCCAAGGTGTCGCTCTTGCATTTGGACCTTGGAATTTCGATACAGTACTCCTATCACTGGGACCTTGACTTTGTCCGCTAGAGCATCAATAATGTACTTGGCATGCCTCTCGCCGGCAACTTTGTTTAGGATGACGGCTCTTATTTGCAGATTTCTGTCAAAATGCAAAAATCCAAGTATGATTGCAGCAATGGACCTTGCGCCCTTGCTCGCATCGACCACTAATACTATTGGCGCATCTAGAATTTTGGCCACGTGCGCTGTGCTTGCAAAGTCGTTCTTACCTGACACTCCGTCATAGAGTCCCATTACTCCTTCAATTACCGCAACATCTGCGTCTTGACATGCAGACGCAAAACACTCAAGCACGCCTTTCCTTCCCATCATCCATACGTCGAGGTTACGAGATTTCCGATTTGATATCATACTATGATAGGACGGATCGATAAAGTCAGGACCGACCTTAAAGGGTTGGACCCGCAGGCCTCTTTTGCTGAGGCCACGCATAATTCCCAGAGCAACAGAAGTCTTGCCAACTCCGCTTGTAACTCCTGCGACGACAACACGGGATACTTGCATTAAGATTAATTAACTTCATTTTAATTTTAATTTAAGTGTCGAGATATCAAGAATTTTCCTGTTATGCACTTTTATTGTGGTTAGCATATATATCAGCCTGTAAGCTCCGTGACACAGGCAACATGCCAGCAGCAAATACAATAAATTAAACAAACCCTCATTCAAGTTCCTCCATCAAATAGCAACAAGCATGTCGGGAGATAATGCTAGATTGATTTTTATCTTCACGTCATTCCATAAATTACAGGCATGCAAGAAACAGGGCTCGTTATTGTCTATACTGGAAAAGGTAAGGGGAAGACGACTGCTGCGCTAGGGATTGTATTGCGTGCGGTAGGACATGGGTACAAGGTCGGCATGATTCAATTCATCAAAGGCGAGTGGTATTATGGTGAGCTCACGAGCTCAAGGAGACTTGAGCCTGAGTTTGAGCTGATAGCCGCTGGCAGAGGATTCGTGGGTATCATCGACGACGACCATCCAATAGAAGATCACCAAAAAGCAGCAAAGGATGCTATTGAAGTAGCAAAACAGAAAATTGGTTCCGGCAATTACGATGTCATGATATTGGATGAAATAAATTATGCTGCTAAACTCAACTTGATATCACAGCAGGACATTTTAGATGTCATAGCATCAAGACCTGAAAAAACTAGCCTCGTCTTAACCGGCAATTATGTCCCAGAGGCAATCATGGCAGCAGCAGATTTAGTCACAGAAATGAGAGAGATCAAACACCCATTTCAAAGGGGTGTGAAGGCAAAGAAAGGAATTGATTTTTAGCATCTAATATTATTATCTTTATGTTCTAGGCTAGCAAAAATTGCAAAATAACAAATCATCAGGATGTCAAAAGGTAGCTTGGTCAGATCCCCGATGGGGCATAAAGAAACCCTAGTAAACTCACCTCCCCTGACTCAACAGATTATTTTTTCTTGTGGGAATGAAATCCTAGTTACTTTGCCAAATAGATCACAATAACCGCAAACAATGAGGGCACATCATAAAAAACAGATAGCACTCATTGGCTACGAATGGGCAAAACAAAATCTTAAAGTATAGCCTATGCTCCGCGTGTATCTTAATTATACTATGATGACGACCGACGAGATACAGAGGCTTCCAGAAGAAGGAGAAATTATAATTGCCACGATTCGACAGGTGACTGGACATGGAGTGTATGTGACGTTAGATGAATACAGTAACATGACCGGCTTTCTTCATATCTCAGAGATTGCAACCGGTTGGATAAGAAACATCGAGCGCTATGTCCGACCAAAGCAGAAGGCCGTTTTAAAGGTGATTAGGGTAAACAAGGTAAGGGGAGAAGTTGACACTTCCCTTAAGCAGGTTTCAGGAGAAGAATGCAAGTCCAAACTCATAGAGGTAAAAAGGAGCGACAAGGCAGTGACATTGTTAGATTTTATTAAATTGGAACTCAAACTGACAGATCAAGAGGTTCAAGAAATAGAGGGCAAGCTGCTCCAAAAGTATGAGTATTTATACGATGCTTTTGACGCTGTACCTCGGAAGGGACTAGATGCAATCCAGAGTATCGATCTGTCACAGGAAATAAAGCGTGCAATAGAAGAAGCAAGCAAAAGGATCCCAGCGCCACTTGTCGAAATAAGCGGGGTAATGGAGATAAAATCAAAAAAGCCAGATGGAATTGAAATAATCAAAAATACGCTTGCAAACGCGGAGGTCAATAAGGGAGGCGCAAGTAGCACAATAACATACATTGGAGCTCCTCGCTACAGGATTGTGGTCAAAGCTGAAAACTTCAAAATTGCCGAAAAAGCCATGTACAATATGGTTGAAAGAACTCGAGCTAATAATGAAAGGCAGCACTGTACGTTTAATTTTGTGCGTCTGAACTCAAAAAAGTCTCAAACTCTTCAACAGGCGTAGAATGTTATATGAAACATCTGGTAAGAAAGTGTCCCTCTTGTAAAACATACACGCTCAAGCATCAATGTCCAAAATGCGATTTTACGACAATAGATCCGCATCCGCCTAAGTATTCCCCTGATGACAAGTATGTTCGCTATCGGATAGCAGACAGGTATATGTAAACGTAGATGCTGAAGAATTATAAAGAAACAAGAAACAATTCAGTATAATGAACTTTGCAATAGCAGGTGCCGGAGTCGCTGGGAGTTATCTTGGCAATATGCTCCAAAAACGAGGTAATAGCGTTGAGATATTCGAAGCGTCTAAAAAAGAGCATCACTGGCCAGTCTGCGCTTGGGGTGCATCGAGGCACATGCTTGAGAGGTTTTCTAACCAAGCCGGACTTGATTTTGCCAGCTACATTTTTCACGTTGGAAAAAAGCTCAAGATACAGCTGCCTGAAAACAAAGGAGAAGTTCTTGATCTTAAAGGGCTTGTCACATATAATAAATATGGTTGGGAGGCAGATCTGCTAAAAAATGTTAAAGTGACATACGGCACAAAGATGACTCGAGAAACATTTGCATTTGACAAATACGATTATGTAATTGATTGTACAGGTCTGCATCGCTCATTATTACCCAAGTCAAGCGAAGACTTCTTAATACCGGCTTACGAGTATCTTCTGAATAATGTAAAGGGGGCAGATGACTTCTATGTCATTGGTTATAAAGGCGCGAAGGGATATTTCTGGTATTTTCCATTGGAGGGAGGTCGGGCCTACATGGGCGCAGGGGACATTGAGAAAAAGTATTATGGGATCGATGCATTTTTCAAGCAACATCCTGAAGCCAAGGTCATTAAGAAAATAGGCAGACCGATTAGGCTTTCACCATCAAAGCGTATGGAGCCTTTCTTTGATGGCAACGTAATAGGAGTAGGCGAGTCAATTGGCTGTGTCTTTCCGATGTTAGGTGAAGGAATAATTCCAACGCTTATCTGCTGTGATGTATTTTTAGATGTGCTTGATAAAAGTAGTAAAAAATTTGATTTCAATAAGTATCGAAAGAAGGTGCTTAACACATTTGCGTACTACGACGACGTTTACAAAATTGTAAGACTCAAAATGGACGGCAAGTTAAGGACTGTTAGACACTTTAATCTAATGATGAGCATGTATCGAAACATGAAGAGGGAGGAAAAGCGTTTCGGCTTTGAGATCAGCCTCGAAAAGATGACCCGTCTTGTGAATGCCTTATAACAAGACCAATCTATAGATTGCTTGCATAGGTTTGCATAATCAAAGTTTTCATCGCTTGCAACCTGATCGGGTATCTTTGCTCTCTAAATTGTTCTACCCATCAATGAGTAATTTTGCTTTCTCAGTCTCAGAGGTCTGAATGGAGTTCGATACTCTGCAGATAGCTATTGAATCAATTAACCTATCTTTTTGATGTGTTAACATCGGCTCTTTTCTTCTCTGACAGACAAATATTGAATGCTATTCTTTGGTAATATAACATAAGAAAGTTGGCTGCGGACATAGGTTTGATGATGTATAGGTTTTTCTGTTTCAGATTTTTATTTCTCTCAAGGGAAAAGCAAATCCCATCTACCAACACTATTTGTAATCTGTATAACGTTGAGCAGGCATACCCGAGCTTGCAGTCTATCCTGATCCAATAGTATATGATGTGATCAGCTAGTATGGGAAAAAAATCTTATCGATTTTCATGGGCAGCTAAACGCAATAACTATGCAGTTCCATTCTGTACTTGTAAAAAGGACAGTGTTTATAACTCCTGCAGTGCTCTCATGGCCCTTGCTTCCATTCCTGAACATCAGAGATACAACGTCCATTTGATCTAGGTAGAAGGCGCTCTGCAGACAATTTTTATGATAGGATACGTGTACAAGGCAAAAGTTCTCCTATTTTTTCATTACACGAGTTGTTAGTCAGTTACCATTTCATAATGAGGTGTGATGCAACCCTGTTTTCTCCCCTGCAACTTCATTTAACACATAAAATGCATCAGGCATACCGTTTTTCGAGATCTCTATAGTGATCGAGATCCATAAATCGGTTAAAGTCCTTGAATGTTACCATAATATTGCGAGCATCTTTAGTTGTGCCGGTATTTTTTAGTTCTGTGAGCACCTGCCTCATAGCAAATGTAGCACTGTAAATAGCAGATAGAGGAAAAACGGCTATCCGGTAGCCGATTTGTAGAAGCTCACCTGCAGAAAGGCTTGGAGTGACCCCATCTTCTATCATATTTGCAACAAGAGGCGCATCTATTTCGTTGGCCACTTTTTTTAACTCTTCAACTGACCGGGGTGCTTCTACAAATATAACGTCAGCGCCTGCCTTCCTGTATGATTTTCCGCGCTCAATTGCTTCTTCAAGTCCTATTGGTGCACGGGCATCAGTCCGTGCGACTATGATAAAGTCCCTACTGCGTCTTGCTTCAAGCGCTGCTCTGAGCTTATGTATGTATTCGTCTTTAGGTATTACGTCTTTTCCAACCATATGGCCACATCTCTTTGGCCAGACTTGATCTTCAAGAAAGATGCCTGCGGCACCCAGGTTTTCAAGGTCTCTGACAAGCCGCCAAACGTTGAGAGGATTGCCATACCCTGTATCTGTATCAACGAGCACGGGGGCTCTAACAGCTCGAATTATCCTCATAGCATTATCAACAGTTTCGCCAGAATTTAGCAATCCAAAGTCAGGCATTCCAAGCAGAGCCGCCGAAGACCCATATCCGGTCTGAAACATCGCCTCAAAGCCCACATGCTCTGCTATTTTGGCGCTCAGTGCGTCAAAAACTCCTGGAAGCACAATTATTTTATTCCTGTCCTCAAGTTGCTCTCTTAAGGAAGCAGATGTTTTATTATGCATCAATGAGAAAGGGATTGAAGAGTATGTTATATTAGCTTTCTACTGGCCACGCACCTGGTGTTATTAATTCGACAAGATTGCCCGCTGGATCACGAAAGTAAATTGACTTTGCTTGGCTATCCCAGTTAACTTCTTTTTCTATTGCGATCTTATTGCTTGCCAAAAGCTGTTTGCTTGCATGGTATTCTTGTTCCTCTATCTCCATGGCAAAGTGTATACTCGACGGTGGAGTCAGAGCGCCATGTACAGGTAAGCTTCCATTGTTGGTTCTAGTTTGCATAGGATCAAATATTAAGAGCATACTCTTTCCGGCCTTTAAGAAAATTAGTCTATCTCGTTCCTCTTGAATAACAGACAAACCAAGAATTCTTACGTAAAAATTTTTCATGCTCTGAAGATCTGAACAATAAATGCAAGTTTCAACGACTTTTTTTATTTTCATTATCACTGTTCCTGCTGCTTTTCTGAGCTAATAGGCACCACCTCGTAGTCACCGTCTTGATACTTCACAACGAACAACTGGCATCCCCTGCATTCATACTGTTTGACAGGTGGATCATGTAACACTGATCCATTAAGCCATACCATGATTGCGCCACAGTTAGGACAGTTCATCATATGGGTGCAAGTTAGATTAAGGGTCTAGAGTTAATATGTCTTATTGAGAGAGTGATTATTCAATCCCAGCAAGACTATTCATAGTGTGAGACATTTCTATTATTATTACAGATACGTAATTTGCAATATTTTCAGCATTATCCTAGTTGTCGAATCACACGTAGAGGACATCACCATTAAAGGCGTTGCTTCATGAACGAAAACAAGGAATAAAATGCCATACAAAAAAGCGTTGATTTTTTAGTCCCTCTCGAGTCATTAAATTAAGATTGATATCGCTCATAGAAGGCACTGACCTCGTCCGTTTAGCCAGAACCGCTGTCGAGAAATACCTGCAAGAATCAGTCATAATTAAACCAGGAAAGGAGACCTCAGAAAAGGCAGGGGTCTTCGTAACGCTGAACTATGTAACTACATGCAGAAGGGAACATTTGCGGGGTTGCATCGGGTTTCCGCTTCCAGAGAAGAGACTCTATCAAGGCGTAATCGAGGCAGCAATAGCAGCAGCAACAGAAGACCCTCGCTTTCCTCCCTTAGACGCACAGGAGCTTAACAATATCGTTTTTGAGGTCAGCGTGCTTACTCCTCCGCAAGAAATTAGGGTCAACAACCCTGCAGACTATCGGAAGGAGGTTGAGATAGGAAGAGATGGACTAATACTGCATTGGCGCTTTGGTTCAGGGTTACTCTTACCTCAGGTACCCCTCGAACTAAACTGGGATGTCGAGGAATATCTCGCAAATATATGCTACAAAGCAGCGGCGCCACCAGATGTGTGGGTAGACCCAAGTTCAAAGCTATACAAATTTCAATCAACAGTGTTCAAAGAAGTCGAACCAAAGCACCAGATCATAAGAGTAGGGCTATGACAATAATATATAATGAAATGTTGTATCGTGCTCGTTGCCATCAGTAGCATATCTAGCACCATATGGTGTAGGTCTTGGCCATGCAAGTCGACTGGTTATGGTGGCCGAACGCCTCAGAGAAAATCGCATAAACATACAATTCTCATCATATGGTGAGGCGGTAAGGTACGTTTCGCTAAGGGGATATAAGTGTGCGACCGTTTCTCCCGTCGAGTTTGCGTGGAGCATGGAGGGTGGTTTCTCTGTCAAAGACAGCATAGCAAATATACCTCTATGGTTTGGGAATTTTTCAAGACAGGTTAACCAAGAAACTCGCAACATACTCAAGTTCAAAGCAGATATCGTGGTTTCGGACAGCAGGTTGTCACCACTTATGGCAGCCAGATTACTCAAGGTTCCTTCGATAGTGATTCTAAATCAGATTAAGCTTTTGTTGTCACCTAGACTGCGTACCATTGCAGCATCACGCATTTTTGAAAATATCACAGGCGAGTTCTTGGGATCACTGTGGACAATGGCGGACAGAGTGTTAGTGCCAGATCTTCCGCCACCTTACACACTTTCTGCGCACAATACTTGGGGTCTAGGCTCAGCGTCAAGAAAGATAGAATACATCGGTTTTGCTTCACCAAGACCGGCAGTGAACAAGGAAGAAGTGACGAATGTCGTGAATAATCTTGGCTTTGACAATACACGACCACTTGTTTTTGTGCACGTAAGCGGCCCTTTCCAGACACGACCAGCTCTCCTCAAGATTGCTATTAAAACTGCAAAAACACTAGATCCAAAGATCCAATTTGTCATCTCGGCAGGAAACCCTAGTGGCAAAAGTGACCCAATAAGGATCGGAAGAATGAGCTGGTATTATGAATGGTGTCCTGTGAGAGATGAAATATTTGCCGCTAGTGACCTTCTAGTGCTAAGAGGCGGTCATGTTGCACTCTCCCAGGCGATCCAGTTTGGAAAACCCACCGTAACTGTGCCTATCGACAATCATGGCGAGCAATTGGGGAATTCCACTAAGATTTCCGAACTAGAAGCAGGGATCATGTTACATCCAAAGCTATTGAAACCAGAACAGCTGGGCGAAGCCATAGAAAGAGTACTTGGCAATCCGCACTACAAGAAAAAAGCTGGTGAACTTCAAAGGTTAGCTGAAACGCTAGATGGAATCGATAATGTCGTGCAGATAGTTAGGTCCTACCTTTAGCTCTATTTTCTTGATATGTCTAATTGCTGTCCGTGCCTCAGATTCAACAGCCTTGCCGTACCTTTGTAGCTTGTCCTTTGAAACCTTTGGAGGTGAAAAGTTTAGAAGATCTATTCCTACCTCTTTCGCATAATTGCCGAGTTCGCTTGATAGGGATATCATTGGCGCAATTGGGAACTTGCCTGCAAATACAGCGTCTTGAATGACAGATTCTATAAACCAAATTGGATGAACTGCAGTGGTTAATGGAAAAGTGATGATTCTGGCCTGGCACTGAATCAGAATCTTTGCGACGATCTTCTCCTTTAACAATGCTGATAGGAATCCTTTTTCAGGTACATTGACTGCTGCTGCATAGATTGTTTGTTTTTTTCTGCCTGTTTTTGTGGCAAAAAGCTGCGCAAGTTTGGCGTTGTTTTCAAGATCGCTATCGTCAGCATAAGGCAATACAATGCCTGTGCAATCAAAGCCTGCCCTAGCGGCCATCATACATGAGATAAATGATAGAGAACTATGAATGCTACCCAAGGCTATGCCTTGAGAACCGGCGATTAATCCCCCAGGAGCTCTTAGTATTTTGATGCAGATATATGCAGACTTCTTTCCTAGCACCGTCAAAATAAGTCGGCTGGCTTCCGCCTCGGTTTTTGCAGGCAACGCATTCATTGATCCTAATTTTGCAGCAAGGGTGCCAGTGCATGCAAACTCTATATCTCTATCCTTATAGGAAAAATTGGCAAGAGGCGATATGATGACTTTGACATAGAACCTGTCACCTGGAGTGATAATCCTGCTGCCAGCTTCAACTATGGCTTCTGAAAGTTCAGAAAACTTACTTGACGCTTTCGTTGCAATTGCCACTCTCTCAACACCGAACATCTTTGAAAGCTCGGACGCGAGCTCAACGACATTATCCGTCTCACATAATATGAGATCGTCTTCAATATTGATATCCTTGATTCCTTTGTGAAGCCTTCTTATGACCTGAGCAAGTGTTTGCTCGTCGGTAAATATTGACGGAAAGACAATAACTATGTTCAACCGCAGATAAGGAGATGTGGCGGATAATTAATCATACTATCATAAATAAAATAATATAATGGGGACGCTTCCCCAGCGAACTTCTACCAGTGATGCTTCTCGTCTGGAATCAAGCCGATCTGTTCGCGCTCAAAGTACCTTTCCAGCTCTTGTGCCCACTTTTCTTTCGCTGCGCCACCGCCAAGTCCCTTTCTTCTTAGCCAGAAGGCGATGACACCTAAGAGGAACACTGCGAACAGCATGGTCCCGAATATGTATACCATGACGTCATAGAATAGCGGGTCGTACGCCGGACCTACCTGCGCAAATAGTTGTTGATACCACATTAACTCTATGCAAAAAAATCCGAATATATATATTTGTCGGTTTGTCGCTAGTTGACCGCAGATGTAAAAAATTTGTTTAATACCTTGAAATTGTGATAAGCCAATATCTATTGTAGATTACAAAAAGACTGTGGATAGCGTAATTCTCATTGAGAACCAAGCAGCGAATAAAACAAAAAGAAGGGAGATTAAGTCTTTACTGGCCTTGCGCCCCTGCCCTTGAAGAAGAACGCTGCAGCTACTCCACCAAAGATAGCAGCTAGGACTCCAATAAACACAATCGTTTGACCTCCTCCAGTTGACAGCATCGGTGTTCCAGAACCAGTAGATGGGTTTTCCTGTGCAGCGGTTAGCCTATTTTTAGCTAAAATTGTAACGTCACTGCAGTTCTCACGTGGTATTCCAAGTGCTTCGCATTGTTGTAGCTGTTCCGGTGAGGCAGTCCCTGTGCTACCCCCCGTAGCTCCATATTGAGCATAGGCTACGCCCATTATGGAAGCCATTACTACCAGCGCAGACAGAGCCGCTATTATCGGCATGTTCATATTACATAAGCTCTTCGAATTCTAATATATAACTTTTTATGTCAAGCTTTGATGGATCATAAATGATTTCCATATTCCCATTAAGATAACGCAGATGACAGTAGAGGTGAAACTAGATTATTTTCTCTTGTGAACATTCATGCAAATGTCTGAACAGAATATTCATCTACGTGATGCAATTGCTTTATTGTCATCCCATTATGTCTTCCAAATTATATAGGTTTGACGTCAGCATCCTGTCCCTCAAGTCCCGATGTAGCACGGTATATATATAAGCAGTAATTCATACATCGTCAAAATGGCACGGATTCACGTTCATACTCACGGTAAATCTCATTCAACTCGTCCCACTTCAAAAGGACCAGCACTCTGGCTTAGCCAGAATAGAGATCAGATCTCCGCCCTCGTTGTCGACTCCGCAAAGGAAGGTCTGAGCCCAAGCGAGATAGGATTGAGATTGAGGGATGTTCATGGGATACCACTTGTCAAACCTGTACTGGGCAAGAGTCTTACGAGTATTTTGGCAGAGAACGGGATAAAGTCAGACATGCCAGAAGACCTAGACAAGCTAGTACGAAAGGCCCTAGGGCTCCAAAAGCACCTTAGAGTTCACAACAGTGACCACAGGAATGTTCGGTCGCTCGAGTTAATAGAATCGAAGATCCACAGGCTATCAAAATACTACAAGCGAGAGGGCAAGATTCCAAAGAACTGGAAATATGCGGCAGTAATTGCGCAGTTAGAGTAGTAAGGTTCGTTAGATGAGTGACGGGTTTACTCATGCGCTTAAACACTTTTGTGAAAGATTGAGAGCTGTTATAGAAGGAGGCAATGAAGTTGCAATCATCTCTCATCTTGACGCTGATGGAATTACATCTGGTAGCATAATTGCGATGGCACTCAGGAGGATTGGCGCACGCTACTCTGTCAGGACGGTTTCTTGTATGAATAGCTCGGTGCTAGAGACAATGAGAGCCGATGCTCGAGATTTCTATATCATTACAGACCTTGGATGGGGCTGGACTTCACGTCTAAGAAATGCGATTGGCGACAAATGGCTAATCATCGACCACCACCAAGTTCCTGAAACTGAGGAATCAAAAGAACAAGAACGCGATGACGGTCAGATACTAAATCCATGGAAGTACGGAATTGATGGTGGAAAGGATGTATCTGCAGGGGGGATGGCTTACATGGTTGCAAGCACACTTGATCCTAAGAATCGAGATCTATCAGCAATAGCAGTTGTTTCAGCGGTGGCGGATAGACAAGACCAAGGGGAAAAGAAATCCTTAGTTGGTCTGAATGCAGAGATACTCAAGAGTGCTCAATCTCTCGGAATTGTATCTACTGATCTCGATATTATACTGAGTGGCAGAGAAACAAGTCCAGTACATGATGCTTTAGCATACTCTTTATTTCATTACATTGATGGGCTTACGTGGAACAGAGAAGCTTGCTACATATTGCTCAAGAACGCGGGTATAAGGCTCAGAAATGATAATGGCCGCTGGCGAGTGCTGGCAGATTTATCACAGGAAGAGAAAACCAGCATTGTTGAAGCAGTTGCCAAGTTTGTCACTACACCAGACAGGAGGTTATCCGATATAATGTTGGAGGATTTTTTAGGCTTTGTCTATACGCTGACAAGAGAAGACAAGCGAAGCCAGCTAAGAGACGCAAGGGAATTTTCAACACTGCTCAACGCATGCGGAAGGAAAGGAAGCTCTGGAGTGGGTGTCGCAATTTGTATGGGGGATAGAAATAATGCATTAAACATCGCGGAAGAGATAATGAGTAGTTATAGTATGACCCTGCGCAATAATATTTCCGCTATCTTTGGTGAAAAATGGAGACTTTCAGATGATGGCAAAACCGCATTTGTCAATGGTGATGGGGTGTTTGAGGAAGACATGCTGGGATCGGTGTCAACCCTCCTCAGCAGGTCGCCCTCCTTTTGGGGCAGACTCCTCCTTGTCCGGACCCTTACAAACAATGGCACCTACAAGTTCTCCGCAAGGAAATGCGTAGCTTGCCAGTCGCATGCAAACCTTGGCAGAATGTTGCAAGAGTGCGCCGCTACTTTGAAGGGACATGGAGGAGGACACTCAGAAGCTGCTGGTTGTACAATTCCATCTCCTGCTCTTGAAGGTTTCATATCATGTATAAAGGCGAAGGCAAATGATTCAGAAATTACCAACGCGTAATCTTGATATCCAAGTTGGGGCTGAAATTCCCTTTTCTAGCATGGCAGAAGCAAAGGCGACGGTCAAGGCATTAATACCAGACAATATTAACTTTCCAAAGGGTCTTTCATTGAAAGTGTTTTCTAGAGGCTCGATAGTTGCAATTGAGTTGACAGGAAAAAATGTTCCAGCTGCGACATTGTTGAGCACACTTGACGAGATTCTTGAGCACATTTCAGTAGCTAAGAAAGTGATAAGTGTATAATGTTAGACCCCCGATTTTTGAAGGAAAACCCTGAAGCTATTCGCGACATGCTAAAAAAAAGAAATATGACCGATTTTCCGATAGATGAGTTGATAATACTTCATAAGCGCCGCGGTGATGTTATTACCAAAACCCAAGAGCTCCGGCGGCAAAAAAATTTACTTTCCGAAACCATTGCAAGCAAGAAAAGATCCAAAGTAGATGCATCATTAGAACTTGACGAAATGAAGCAAGTAAGTATGCAACTTCATAGCATAGAGTCTGAAGCAATTCAAATCGAAGAAAAGTTCCATCAGCTGATGATGACATTGCCCAATTTGTTAGATGAGAGCGTGCCAACTGGAAGAGACGGGCTTGACAATGTGGTTATCCGAGAATATGGCAAAATCATAACTCCAAATTTCAAGCCAAAGGATCACGTTGACCTAGCGCACACCCTTGATCTAGTAGACCTGAGTCGCGCTGCTAAAGTTTCAGGCGCACGATTCTATTTCCTAAAAAATGACCTGGTTAGGTTAAATCAAGCATTGATCAACTTTGCGCTTGACTTTCTATCGACTAATAATTATACACTTATCCAACCGCCTTACATGATTCGAAAAGAACCGATGGTAGGTTCTATTATACTGAATGACTTTGAAGATGTCATTTACAAGGTAGAGAATGAGGATCTCTACATGATTGGGACATCAGAGCATGCTATAGCAGGTATGCACATGGACGAAATCCTCGAGGGCATAAAGCTCCCGATAAGGTACGGCGGTTTTAGCTCATGTTTCCGCAAAGAGGCAGGTGCACATGGTAAGGACATGAAGGGCATATTCCGAGTTCATCAATTCGAAAAGGTAGAGCAATTCATCTACTGCCGCCCAGAGGAGTCAGAGAGGGAGCACAAGCATATGCTTGCGTTGTCTGAGGAATTTTTTAGACAGCTCGGAATCCCATATCGTGTAATGCTTCTCTGTTCTGGTGATACAGGTAAGATATCTTCCAAGACATACGACATCGAGGCATGGATGGCTGGTCAGAATGCTTACAGGGAGATCGTTTCTTGCTCCAACTGCCTAGATTACCAGGCCAGGAGGCTGGGCATACGTTTCCGGGACAAGACAAACGAGGATACTCGCCTCGTACATACGCTAAATAGCACACTTGTCGCAACAGAACGTACCATGGTGGCGTTAATTGAGAATTTTCAGATGCCAAATGGCAATGTGAAACTGCCAGAAGTTCTGCAAAAATACATGGGAGGTATCGGAGAGATTCGACCTGGAAATTGACGCATCATATATATATTATTCACTTTAGTCAAAGAGTGGGAAGAAGAACGCTTTATGGCCAAAGGAGCAAGAAAGGGAGGCAGAGTTAGGGACAAATGGCGAGACAAGCAATGGGTAGTTGTCAATAAACCATCAGGCTTTGAGCCCCAGATGGCAATCAACTATATTCCGGTTACCGATCCAACGCAGATAAAGGGACGCACAATTGAGAATACGTTGCACGATATGATGAAAGGGAACCCTGACCAAAGCATGGATCAGCACCAAATCAAGGTCTTCATCGAGATAGACAGTATAAGTGATGGCGTCGCAAACACTATTTTTAAAGGACATGAATATGCCAAGGAGTTTCTCAGGAGCCTTGTCCGGAGAGGCAGCTCCATGATCACGTTTACTCATGACTATACTACGATAGATGGTCACACTTTTAGAGTTGCAACGGTTGCATTCACCCTACGCAGAGTTAATTCGTCTAAGAAACATGAGATAAGGTTGATAGCACAAAAGATACTCGCTGAGAGAATCCCTCAGATGACAGTTGACCAATTTATACTAGAAATCACAGGAAATAGGGGTGAAGATATTCCAAGGGAGACGAATAGTAAGCTTGGAGCAGCGGTGCTTAAGGAAGCAAAAAAGATAACTGCCATGCGCCACCTCGGGATCAAAAAGACGAAGCTTATCTCCACGGCAGAATCACGAGCGGTTTACGAAGCGAAAACAGTTGAAACTCCGCCGCCAGCCCAATGACATATCAGAATTTTTAAACAACCCTTCCAAGCGTTGTTTTAAAAATGACTGAGGAAGGCAGCATCAAATTTGCAGCAGCGGAGGTCAACCTTGTTCTGCATGCCACTGAAGATGAGAGCAAGGTCCTAAAGGCGATAGAAGAAATACTCTTGGTCCCTTCTACCCGCTTTTTGAGATCCTCTTCAGAGGGACATTATAAAAATAAGATTGTGTTGCAAAAGGCTATACTTTCGAGCAAAGAGGCAGTCATGTTGGCCAAGAGAGTGATCTCTCTCTTGAACAGTACAGACAGGGAACATTTGTCTCGTCTAGTCAATGATTATGCTGACGAAAAGGGTAACCTATACATCAGACTTGACAAGCAGAGGATATGTCAAGGAAGGGTCTTGCTATCAGAAACTGACGCTATAAGAATCCGATTTAAGCCAATAAGACGTTTCAAACCTTCAGACTCTGTTCAAAATTATATGACCCTCTTTTACTCAGATTTTGCCGAATGAATTAGTCAAAAGGTTCTTGTTCCTTCAGCAGCTGGAAAAATATATAGGTCATGCCACCATACATGCAAAATTGCATATTGAACATAGGAGGCGCTGCTCTTAAATCGAATAGACCTTTGCGTCAGAGGCGACTTTGATATTGCATCAACCACCAGGGCGCTTTGCATAAACAGGGTGGGTATCCCATTTGATGGAAAGCCACATGGAGACGTAATTTACAGGTTAGCAAGGGCGCCCTCAAATGCTTTCAGCTATCCTTACTTGGTAGTTTCAGAGAATCTGAGTGAGCCAGCAGATATTCTAACTATTAGAGACTTTAGCAAAGTTAAGAAAGACTTGAAAAAGAAGCTGAAGAAAGGAACTGGCCTTGAGGTAACAGTTAATCCTGCAAGAAAGATGGACAGCGTTTCCTTGGGCAAGTGGTTTACTAACTTAACGGAATTGTACAATTTCTGCTATTGGTCACACTGTCAATTCATCATTTCAAGTGGTGCAACATCGGCATATGAAATGATTTCAGGCCATTGCCTTGATGCAATATTGAAGACCATGGGTATAGAACCCGAGAAGTATTGGTGCAACTTGACAAAATGGCTTGAGCAAAGATTAGTAAGGAATGTGTCTTATGCTAAAGAGGCGACCTAAGCTACGCTATCTTTCTGTTGTTCAGGCTGGCAAATCCAGCGATCCAGTTGCTGCAATAAAGAAACGATTCTCAGAACTTTTTGGAACAATTGCTACGGAGAACGCTGCATTGAGGCTCATCGAACATAGAGAAAATGAGTTCATAATAAAATGTGTAGCAGAGCAGTTAGAAAATGTCCTGGTTGCAATTGCGCTAACTGATCCTCCTGTAATCACAATTGATATGTCAGGCACTCTAAAGCAACTAAGAAAGCGCAGGCAATACTCTTACTGGAAAGTAAATCAATCACTCTGGAGAACCTAAGATATAGGCCACCTTAACCATTGCTTGCCTACTCAAGGAACATGCTATCAGTGGATAAGAAAATGATAGACGAACACATATGCACATATACAAACAATATCAAATAACTCACAAAATTCTGGATGATATATAAAATATACCTACGAAGCGACTCTGTGGGCTTTATCTTCTCACAATGGAAGTGAGAGAAGGGGACTTTTGGAGTTCTCAAACTTAGAAGGACATGGATAAGTTGAGAAAATTACTAACACACGTTGTTAGTTGCGAGTGAATAAAAAGTTCAAATCAAATCAAATCGAGTGGAAGAATATTAGATTCGTTGTGCTTCTAAACAAGAAATATGTATTGGTCTAATATACCATACCCAGGGCAGTTGTAACATCCGATACGTTCTTGTATTCTCGCTTTTCTAGATTTTGCAGGGCTGATAGTATATCCTCTTTATTTTTGTTGTTTGAGAAGGTTTGTTGCTGTCTGGCGAAAGAAATTATCTTGTTTTTATCGGCTGGGAAATCCATATCCTTTAAAATTCGTCCTATTTCTGCAACCTTTGAATAGCTTTCCACGTTTACTTCTTTTCTTTGGCCTTGAACTCCAGCTTGTTCACTTACAACGCGGCCCGTCTCACTCTGGGTATCATGGCCTCGAGGAATTTGGTCAGGATTCTCTCTTTTGCCGGTTGAACCTTCTTCCATGCCACAAACTGGACAACATCATAAATAAAATCTCGCTATAGGTAGATGGGCAAAAACTGGGTTATTATTTTGTTTAATTGTTCAGAAGAATAACATGACTGTTTATCATTGATTAGGATCTTACGGAGGAGAGTAGATCTTTGACTGAGGCGATAGTTTACTGATATGTATCCTCTACGCATTGACTTCTAATGATAACCTTAGTGGATTAGTTATTATTGGGTTTCAGTTTTTCAAAGTAATTTTGGATTGTGAGTTCGATCTCATTTAATGCGGAAAGATCACCGCTTTGTTCAACATTGGTCCTAAGGAATCCCCCAGCTGCTGCTTGATGCCCTCCGCCTTCGCCAAATGCACTTGCAATCATGCTGCAATCTATTTGTATATCTCCCTCAGTTACCTCATGCCCCCGTCTCAAGCTCAACTTTCCTTCCCGTGTATATGCGATGGCGAGATCAATTTCGTTGTCATCAATAATTTTACCTAAAAGAATCGATCTCCTTACAAATGAGTCCGCCTTTGCTATTGCTACCCTTACCTTGCTGACACCTTATTCAACAGAAGTCAGAGGTCTAACATCGAATTCTCTGATGACGGCGGACTTAATTGATCCCATAATAGATTCGTCTATTTGACGAGATGCTTCAATCATGTCATCCTGCATCTCAGTGTTCCACAAAATGCCGCGGCATACATTATCCAAAATCACAGAATAGAGCTTGTGGTTCAATTTTTTTTCCTAAATAGTAAGAAATCAGACCGGTCAAAGGAGGCAATGGAAAGCGTGAAGAATCTGGAAAGTCAGTCCTATTTGCAATAAATCCAAGAGTCTTTACAAACGGGCTGGTTGGAGCAAATCGTTCGATACAGAGTTCAGTGGCACATTTCTTAGGTGCATTGCTTCCTATTCCGCTTTCAGGATACAGCACCTGGTCTATCCATATGTTTGAAAAACCTTTTTGTTTTGAAATGCTGAGTGCTTCAAATACAGGCAGATGACTTTTATTATTTATACCAATATCTGAGATTATGATCGTTCCCGAAGTTGATGAGTAAAAGAAAGAATCCTGTCCTTTACTACAAGCATATTTTGAAAGCCGTGGTTTGGTAATATGACCTCAGATTGTGGGTATGTCATCTTCAATACTGCAGCAGAGAACAAACCGTCAACATCTTGCTCATGTGAAAAAACCAAAAAGTTGTTGCTGCTATTATTCATGGTAATATTGAATTAACCTACTATTTAGTTGGACTCATATAGTGTAATTTTTTTCTGTATCTCCGCTGTTGCTACGGTATGTGAACCTGCACAGTTTATACAGGATATACAAGATATGATATTGATAAACCCAAGTTTAGTAGTTAATAGAACCCATTTCAAATATCTCTATATGCGGTTGTCTGTTTATTTGGTTGGGTCTCTATTAGCACGCCTAGCTATTTTATGTGATTGCGATCCAAGATAATCGTATGGCTTTGACAAAGGCCTTTAATTTTGTGCTACCCTTAATTATTTTTTTATTCTGGCCCTCAAAATTAGATAAGAGAGAATAGCAAGGAAATGATAAGGTGACATTTACTGCAACTATATGATGTTTTTATTCAAGTCAGCTAGACTAATGTGTGTGATCTGAGTAAATGGAAAACCCAAAATTAGTTTTAGTAATATATCGCTTAAAGTTCAAATCCAAACCGAGTTTTGACAATGCCATACAATCCTTCCGGTTTGGAGAGAAACTTGGAATGTACTTAGAGTCGCTAGAGAGATCTTTCTCCTTTAAACCATTTGAAGTGAATTATCCAAAGATAAAGATAATTCCACCTGAGATAAATCTATGCAAAGATGATCTTGTAATTTATGTATGTTCTTATGAAAATGCACAATATTTGAAGGGGGCTGCGACTATAGATGTCATGTCCAAAACAACTGGTCGAAGTATGCCAAGACCGCCCTATTATTATGAGCTCTTCTTGAAGAGTACATTTGGTTCGATTGCGGATCTGTCGATTGCTTCAGGTGATCTCATTTAAGATGTTGTGTCGAAGGATCTGGCACGCAGACCAATGTATTAGATTTGTAAAATAAAAGGATCGAAAGTGAAGAAGATTATCAAGTCAAAGCCCAACCAGTCGTTGATCCAGTGAAATAGCCTGTAGACTTGTGCCGACTATGTCCTGCCGTAATAAGCTACGATTTACTGTTAGTAAATTACAAAAGAAAAAAAAGTTGGATTGCTAATGATGGAGAGAGGCACCTATATTTTCATGCCAGGTTTTAACCATCAGTAGTGCCATCAGGGCCTATGTAAAAAACAACAATGACGGTTGTTGAAACTTCTTGTTGTCCTGGGAGAATCTGCGTAGGAGCAGATACTGCATCTGCAGCTTCTCCAGCACCAGTAGCCTCGCGTAGGCTGACAGTGTAGATCGGAAAGTCAATCGGGTTTATTTCTGCACTGGAAACACCAGTTATAGTCATTTGAAGAGCCTCCGCTGCAATATTGGCACGTTGCCGTGCATTGGTTATTGATTCCCCAATCAGGGTGCCGCGTATTTCCTCTTGTCTATCTGGCGATATGAAGAATGTAACACTGTCTACACGGTTAGCACCTGCCCCAACAGCGGCATCTATCACTTGTCCAGCATTCACATCAGGGACTGACTCAGTCGCCACTCTGAAAAATGGGACGTCAAGTGTCACCGTCACCGTATTAGTAGCTCGGTATCCGATAATATCTTGCCTGGTTTCACATCCAGGGGGTGGAGGATAAATCTGTATGCATTGTTCTGCTGGCGGGATGAATTCATAGATAGGCGATACGCTATAGCTGCTCGTCTCTATCCTATCCTCAGTGATGCCTAATCCTCTAAGCGTTGTTAGCACCTGAACTGTAAGGTTCGCATTTTGCGATACTGCCTCCTGTGCAGTTGTTCCATTGGTTTCCACTCCTACACTAACGGATAACCTATCGGGCCTGACCTCTGTTGTGGATGTACTGGTTATTGATAGAGTCGAAAGATTCACCAATGATTCGTCAGAATCTTCGCGGGCTAAATTGCCATTACCTTCGATTGTCTCGTTTCCTGCAGTGACAGTCTGAGTTGTATTTGCAGTAGCTGCTGGCTCTTGAGCTTCCTGGTTATCTTCTTCCTCTATGGTTTGGGCCTGAGCGAATGGCATCTGGGTGACTGCCAGAGACGAAGCCATCAGCATCGTTAATACAAGCACAGATGCAAGAGAATAGTCTGAGTGTTTGATATTTCTCCTAGGGGTTATACCGGGACCTTTTATTGTAGACATGGACGATCACTGATAATAAAGCAACATAGCCCTTATTAGGAGAACTGTATCTCCTTCAAGAGACAAAATTTATTACATTTTTCGGAACCATCGCAGAATATAACCAGAGTTATGGAAACCAGAGCAAACCTGTAATAATAATTTGATGCATGCTTAGTTGATTCATTTTTGGTATCATCTAACAGATAGTCGACTTGGTTTAAAGGATACGGTCAGTCAAAAAAATAGCCTAATATGATTTTGAGACCGAGAACGCATAGAGTAGCAATTGATTATTTTCAGTAAAGAAAGATACACGAGCTCAATTTTTACAGATGATGTCAGAAGAGCTTTTTTTGGTTTTGCCGCGCCTCCACTTGTTATTTTCTTACAGACTAGCACTAGGTATTGAATAATGTAAATAGGTAAAGTTCAATCAAGTGAAGGTAATTATAAAATCAAAAAAGAAAGAGGAGGCCCGCAGTAGATAGGGGCTTTAGGGTAGACCAATCATCCAAAAATCGGATTGGGTGATTCAGTGCCTGCTGATGGGGGTGTTGGTGTTGATGTTTCTGCATCAGGGTTGGACGGCGGCACGTCTTGAGTGTCAGATGTTGTTGCGTTGGAGGTTGTTGTTGTTGTAGTAGTAGTGGTGTCGTTTGCTAATGGTTGTGTTCCTGGTTCAGTCTGAGCGTCTCCACTTACGATGACTTGACCGATCATCCATGGATGGATTGCACAGAAGTATGGATATACACCAGGTTCTTCAAACGCTACAGTAAATGAGCTAACTGGTGGAAATGGTGGACCCAGTGGCTCTTCTGTAGTGCCTTCTGGTTCTTGGCCTGTTCCTTGATCATCTGGTACTGTCAAGGCATCAGTTGGGCTGCCAGTGACATTAGTCGTTTCGGTTGTCAGACTGGTTGGAGAAACTTCAGGGGCTACGGATGGTTCTGCTGCTGTACCTGTATCAGTGTTGTTGTTCATTTGACCTGTGTCGGTAGTGGGCATTGGAGGAAGTATAATACCGGAGTTTAGCACTTTTACAGTACTGTTAAGTGTAGCCTGAATGTCTGCACCTTCGAGGTAGGTAGTCTGATTGTTTGTATCAACTACTGCAGGATACCATGCTAGCTTGTTCAATGCCACGATTGCTTCTCTGTCTTCAGGAGCAGGTATAATGAGAGGTTCGCCAAGGTTAAACGGTTGAAGCAGCTCAAAGTTTGTGGCATTCGTTCCAGCAGGAATAGCAAATGGTAGTAGTATATCGGACTGAATGTTTGGATCGGGGACAAAAGTTACTGTATGGATATCTACGAATTCGTCAGGCGAGAACCATGTGACAGTTTCCCCTGCATTGATTTCAATGGTTTGTGGCGTGAATGTAAAGTATTGAACAGTAGCGTTACTTCCTTCGCCAATTGATACCGCTACAACTCCTTCTGAAGATATTTCATCTGTTTCTATTGTCGTATCAGTCAATTGTGTCTGATTAGTCGGGGTCGCAAAACTAGCTGAACCACCTAATAATAAAAGGGTCAAGGCTAGGATCCCAACATAGTACAAATTGGTTTTCATCGAAATGTATGATAATTTTTCGGATTTAAGGGATTCTTTGGCATATACTGTCCATTGTTCTTGATGTCCACACGGTATTCATCTGTACTCAGGCTCGCTCAAACATATGGTTTGAGCTAAGATTTAAGTGAGTTCATCGTTCTAGGAAAAAAAGGGGATGAAGTGAGTTCGCTGCTCCAGGCTGAGCAAAAAGCGATGAAGATCTCGCGACGAACTGACCCTAATTTCATTATGATGTCGCTTGGACAGTACTCAATATTGCATCAACAACATTATCTCTTTTGTATTCATTACAACAGTTATGCAGAGTTTGTCTTTTCGCGATTTCTTTGGTCGTTTTCTACTCGAAATCTTGCGCTATCTACCTCACGGAAATCAGGTTAATCCAAAAATAGATAGAGACATTACGAAAATAGTCTCGTATAAAACAATTATTAACCCATCCCTACCCTTTATTCAGCTGGCGATATAAAAAATGGAGATAGTTTATGATTACCCACTTTATCGGCCTCCATCTGAGGCAGATTCCATGATATTTCAAGTTACACTTGGGTGCTCCTTCAACAAGTGTTCTTTTTGCAATATGTACCGAACCAAGGAATATGCTGAGCGACCCTGGGAGGAAATTGTGTCAGAGATCGACATGGCGGCTAAGTTCTACCCAGATACTCGCAGGGTCTTCTTAGCGGATGGTGACGCACTAAACCTCACCAAGGATAGGATTATAGATGTTTTGAGATACCTCCGGGAGAAATTTCCCAAAGTTCAAAGGATCTCTTGCTACGCTATGCCAAAGAATATTCTGCAGAAGAAGGACGATGAGCTCAGGGAAATACGAACTGCTGGACTCGACATGTTGTATGTAGGAATCGAAAGCGGAAATGATGCTGTGCTTAAGAAGGTAACCAAAGGCGCCTCTTACAAAACGATTCTTCAGGCATGCCAAAAGGCCAAACATCACGGATACATTATTTCGTGCATGGTAATCCTAGGTCTAGGAGGCAAGGCATACACTCAAGAACATATCTCAGACACTGCTCACATACTGAGCGAAACATCGCCTGACTATGTTGGGGCGCTAACGCTTCACCTAGAAGAGGGTATATATCATGAATTTATGGACAAATTTGGAGAACCCTTTGTGTCTCTGGATGATTTGGATGTTCTAGATGAGCTAGAAAGGCTCATCGCTAACCTAAACCCAAGCAGGCCGGTGATCTTCAGAGCAAACCATGCTTCAAATGTCTATTCGATAGGAGGGACGATGCCTGAAGATAAAGAAAAGCTTCTGGATTTGATTAAGAGATTGAAGTCGCATCCAGATATGCTCAAGCCTAAGTTCCTGAGGCGTTTTTAGGTGGTTTAGATCACGCATGTTTTCTTTCCTTTGACCTAGCTCATTTTGTTATTAGCTATGGCAAAAAATAGACTATCCGCAATCTAATATGGATTATTATTGATCTATTTTTCTTATGGGGTATCGCTTGTTTGCTTGCTCCTCAACGATCCCGAGAAGACGGTTTGTTACCTGTCCAGTATGGGTCTCATTTTTTGATGCTATAGAAATTTAACCCACCAGGTTTAACTGATCTTTTGATCACATAATGGATAAAAAAGAGGGTTAGACTTTTTACCTACTCTTCTTTGACATATGGAGGTCACTTCTGTTCCGAGACACCGGGGCTAAATTAGACTGGTCCAATATTGCTTTCGATATGCCAGAACAAAGAATCAATTGAGAAAACAAAAGATACTTATTTGGACGACGACGACGACGACAAGCTAGCTTAGCCAAGACCTCTTACCAACTTAAAAGCTTTGACTACAGATCAGAACAGATGTCTTAGCAGCGATAGAATTAATAGCCTGACAGATTATTTTGGTTCTATTGTACCGCGGGGAACTAGAGGTTCAGGCCAAAAGGAAGGCGCTGGCGGTTTTACAGGATGAAATCACAAAAATCCTGAATTCATCAAGGGACTTATCAACTTTGACAGCATCCCTCATCAAAGGCGACGAAATGAATAGCCAACAATTTCTTGAACGCATGACGAAGACAGAGGAAGAGGTCGAGAATCTCTGCAGGAACATAACCCGCGAGGTTGCTGAGATAGGCAGTCTCATGGCAAACCGGGAAGATATTTTGAGAACGGCTTACATCATTGACGATATTGCAGGCTATATCAGCGGAGTTGCATTCAGACTCTCAAATGTAAAATCCATTACTCTCAAGAAGGCCTCCTTTGATGAGGACCTAAACCAGCTCGTAGGCATGGTTGTAGACACTATTTTTAAGTTAAATGAGATGGGTCGAGCCCTTTCTATCAATCCTCCAAACGCCATAGACATTGCGCAAGATGTTCAAACTCTTGAGCGCCAAGTGGACGCAAAGCACAGAGCCGTGATTGTCAAAGTGCTCAACGAAATTTCAAGCAATAAGGATCTACTGCTTCTCAAAGACGCGGTTGAGGGCATAGAGGGCATGGTTGATAAATGTCAAGAAGCGTCTGATTCGTTTACAATACTTGCCTTGAGCATGTAGACAATGATCAGCGGCAGGCTGGTTGAAAATCGAATAGTAGTCTGGGACGTTTCAGATTCAAAGACACTTTTCGGCAGCGGCTATTATGGTAAGCCGCTTGGAATCCTGAAGCCCAAGGGTACTGAATTTGATGTGCCACTCGTGCTCGACCTCATAGAAGGATGTTATCTTGTGGAGAAGAAGAGATTAGAAGTATCGCATATTGACGGCAAGCCTGTATCCCTTGCTAAAATAAAGAGAATATGCAAAAAGCAATATGTCGACTTTGATGCCGACTACCTAGTTTATCAGAACCTGCGTGACAAAGGTTACGTCGTCACACCCGGCATCAAATTTGGTTGCGACTTTGCAGTATACGAACAGGGACCTGGTATCGACCATGCACCGTACCTGGTACAGGTCTTTAGGGCTACAGATGATCTTGCTGCTACTGGTATAGTTCTGGCTGGCAGGCTTGCGACTACTGTAAAGAAGCAATTCATTTTAGCAATTCCAAAAGTCAAACAGAAAAAAGTAGACTTTGTCGGATTCGATTGGTGGCGTGCCTAGTTAGAGACCGTGGGAGGTTGCTCTAGCTTTCCGTTCTGAGAAGGCAGGTCAAATTTTACAAAGTTCTCCCCAGAGATTGTAAGGAGCGTAGTATACTTTTCAGAACCTTGGTCGAGCCACCCTTTATACCGGATGGAGTTCTTTACAATGTCGGCTATACTAGGTTTCTTCTCGTTTACTTCGTCATAGCAGGATAGAATCTCACCAAACCTGATCTCTTGCTGATTATTGAACTTTGTAAGGTAATAAACAAAGACCGCTGTTTTTTCATAATGGTTTGCCGGCTTTTTCTGTGCATAGAATTCACGAAGGCCAATCTTCTTTTCGTTTGCCTTGAGGTCAACAGGTATAGGATGTATTGTTATTGCAGGTCTGGCAGGATGCTTTGTGGTGCTCGTATTTGACTTGTTAGGTTGAGTAAGGGGCTGCTCAATTACGGCTGAGGTTTCTTTGCTTCTTGACAATTCCTCAGGAAGTGCAGGTGGGGCAGACTGCGTCTTCAGCTCGAGGCTTTGCTCAACGCCCCTAGTTATCGCTTCTTTCACTGCTATCTTGAAAATTTCCTGAAACTTTTCAAGATGCTTATCTACAAAGCTCTCTTTACCTTCAAGTTCCACCATCCCCTCTCTTACGTTTATCGTAAATCGGGCTTCTGAATCTGTCAATTCGTTCTATAAGCTTTGGAAGTTTTTAATTAAGCTGTTGGTAGTAGGTAAAATCAGGCGGGCTACAGAAGACATTTGAGTAGAAGACCAATCAGAGCCCAAACTGTTGTATTAAATATGCGCGGTACATAGTAGCATAGTTACACCATGTTTGTAGTCAAGAGGCTTGGCAGGAATGGGTTATGGAGTGCAGTGAGCCTTATAGATAAGAATGGCTCATTCAGAGGAGAGGCTAAGTTTGAGACAAAGAAGGAAGCTGAACAATACTTGGCTGATTACCTTAAAAGGATGAAGGACCGTCTGGTTGTAAGCCCTGAAGGAATAGGGCAAATCAAGATATTTAAAGAAGGCTAGATACAGAGATGTGAAATATGATGAAATGCAATCTAGTCCTTCATTGTGACATAAAGATGTAGAACGTTTTAGCAAGACTAGGTCGCAGTGATATGGCAGAGATCAAGAATTGTAGGGTATCATGGTCCAACGCATGTGTCAGTTTTTCACTGCCATTTCTTTTCTGTATTGCTTCTCCTTGAAATATGTATGAATCCTGCCATTAGCCGTCATATGCAAAGTAACATATCTTGCACAGAAGGTCTATCATTTGAGCTGATTGAAACATTCTCCTGTTGTCTCTGTCTTTTCAAAAGCTATCAATGTACTATCAGACGGTACAGGTTGTGAAGTATTACACAGTTAAAGAATACTGGTTGGCTAAGAGTAGGTTGTTGTAAAACGCACTTCGTTTGCAGTCTCTGGATTGATTAAGCTATTTTAACAACCCTACTGCTCTAGCAAAGGATTCTCTTGCCTACATGACCATTCGATTAACTTTTTCGGCTGCCGGTAATTTATCATGGACGAGTCCAGTAGATCGGCCCGGGATAAGAACAAATTCGCGATCTCTTCCTTGCCTTATGAACGCTATTAGAATATCCCTCAGTCGTTCTATCTGCTGCTCAACTTCATTTCTGGATCGACTGTACCACTGCTAAACAAAAGGTACACCAAGCGACCGTGGGGAGGCTTCTTCGTACGCGAGTTCGACTGCAGTAGGGAATAGAACGTTAATAAAAACCGTTTTAATTGCATCTTTACAAGCCGCAAATATTATATCCTGTTCTTGAAAATCTTGGCTTACACCAATTTCAGGAGAAACGAGGAACAGCGTGCCGTCGCTGATTGCTTGTGGCGCTAATAGTAACGCCGCGGCCAATCTACGCCCATCAGAAATTGTTCCAGCGGCAACTACAGGTGCATGTTATTCAACCTCGTCTACCACCTGCGGGATAAGGTATAATGCACCTACTTTACCGCTAAACTCCCGCTCCAGTTACTTGCGGTATAAAGGCATCGACCTCAAGCTCAGCGGCTTCCCTTGCTTGCTTGATTGTTTGAACTTGCTGGTAAGGCCCCCAGCATTTGAGACTGCCGCTACAATTTGAGGTGAAGTGTACGGTCCTATTAGGACCTAGACCATGGGGATATTTATCCGCAGGCCGTCGCAAAGTGGAGTATGCAGGATATTTAATGAGTATCCTTCAATGCACATTATATCAGTTTCTGAAATGATGTTTGAAAGACGCATATCAAATAGGAAATAAAATAAATAAAATAGCAAATTCTTTTTCTCAAAAATCCAGGCTATTGCGTCCAACCATAAGGACGTGAAATGACCTTCTTATATATATACAATCAAATCGGTGTGACCCAAACCATACGAAGGGACAGCGAAGTTAGTCTTTGTTTAAAGTGAACTAGTCATGTTGTACAATATTATAGTATATTCTCATAGAACATGGGCGGGAGAAAGAAAAAAGCTTTATGTCAGGTAGCCGATAGTATGCTTGGTAACGTGAGCTAAGCGGTATGTTTGTTTGCCAGACCTGCAAGGGAACGGCACTGATATTAGCAGTTGAAAGCGACGGTAGGCTCTGCTTCGAGGAATGCCCCGACTGTAACGCTTACCCAGAATCCCGCCTCCCGATTTTCGATGAAAACTAAAGTCAAGCCACTTAGGTACACTGATATGTTACCTTCTGCATCGAACAGACAAAATCCTATTAAGCCGGGTCATCATCTAATAATGGAAACCATTCCCACCAGGTTGTTTGGAAAATGATCGGCAGACAGTGTAGCTAGTTCCTTTTAACGTATATTGCTAATTCCTGAATTTATGTCTTAATAAGAACCCGCATCAAGATTAGAGAAACCGTCGATCGGATTCCTTCACAATTCACTTACTGGTATATTTTATCTTCTTGTGTTCTCTCTGCTATTGTTGCTATCGGTTCTATCAATTCAATGAGATCATCATATCGTTTGACGAACTGATAACCCCGTTCGATTGTAGTAAATCTTCGACTTGGCTTATAGTACACGATAATATCATTTTGTGCCAGCATTACTAAGTATTCTTTTAGTTGCTCGTAGAAGACCATCGCCCTATACATCATGTTTGTCTTGGTTAATGGCGTGCTTGCACCATTCAATAATTGAGTAATGATATTTATTCTATTTCTGTATCTGTGGAACTACCTAGGTATCATTTCAGGTAATAATAACAGCAAGATGACTATATAGAACAGTGGCAAAATCGTAATACAAGAGTATAGTCGCATTATTGTCACACAATATTCGATATCGAAGATATTTTCCTGAAACCGTTCGGATCCCAACCTACAGTGGATGGAGATATGATCTCAGATAGAGCTCAATTTTTTCTATCATACATATCTCGCCCCGGGTCGTTAGTGAGCGCAGAGGTCAAAATTTTGTTCTTCTCTTTGCTCTCGACGCGTGGCAAGTAACTACCAAGCCTTTATAGTAAGGTGGTCTAACATTCACCCTAACAATTAAGTCTCAGGGATGGTCCTAGCCCCAGCCGACACCTCAATCTGTGCCCAAACCCTCCTCAGCAGAGATGGTGTATTTGCAATTATCCAACTTGCCATTTGCTCCTCTTCTTTAAGGTTCTGATCAATAACAGGGATAGCATCCATAGCACCGACCTTTTTTGCTATTTCCATCAGCATCTTATATTTTACAATCTCTCCGTATTCTATTATAGCATCACGCTCTGTTTGTATTAGTTCCTTTTCAGGGGCTAGCCTTACATCGTCGGTTTCCCTTACTATTGTTTCTACAGAAGAGTTATTTTGCGACTCTTGAGGTTGCCTCTTCCTAGCTGAATCGCCCCTCGACTTAGTTGTCAGGTCGTCTCTAACTAGATCTATGGTGTTGGGTTTGAGTAAAGGCAATTCTGCTTTCACATAGGTAGGCTCACCGCCGTGGCTACCGATGATTTGCTTTAGTCTTTCTTTTTGGTTTCGGGTTTCCTCTAGGTGGTTTTGCAACTGTATCCGTGTATCCTCGACTATGCTCTCCTGGCTCCTTGATTGTAATCGGTCTTCTGACGCATTCTCCATAGCTAAAGCGTCATTCAAGTATTGTATAATCTTCTGATTTGCATTTGGTGTAAGCTCTGCTGCAGATGACATATCCATATCAGCTCTCCGACTTTTCCTTAATCTGCCAAGATCCTCTGTCTCTTCCTTCAGTCACTTCGAGCTCTTTTTCCTGTGCGCCTTCCATATGTCTGGAGCCATCAGATGTAGAATGTATACTTGCCTTATCATTGTTCATGGAGACATATTCGTCTCCGACCTTGTGGCGCTTGTTCTTGGGATTATCGTATTGTGAATTTGACATGCTTTAGACTGTGTAGTATAGTATAAAATAATAGTCCACATCACTGACGAAACCTTGATTCTGTTCTGTAAATTGATAAGAGGCATGCAATTATTCCACTTGGCCTGCTGATTACGGTGCAAAAGCCGAAAAGAAGGACTGACTAACTTGGAAGGATTAATTCGCATGTTAAATCCGGAGTTTGGATATTCAGTAAAGCTGAGGGAGAAATCTAGGTTTGGTTACCTGACAAGAGCATAGACCAAAGGGCGTTGACAAACTACAATAAGATCGGGTCAATGAGCTTAGAAAATAGGTGCGTACACCTGAAAATATTAGAAATAAAGGGACGTTTGCGATTGTAGCATCTAACAACCACTTACGGAATTAGGTATTGCTACGACGAACTCTATTAGAAATTTGAAAGGTTTGAAAGAAGCAGAGTGAGAAGTAATGAAGCAGGCAGTGCTATGATTTAGAATTGAGATCGTAATACGGCGTGAAGAGACTTATCGCCTGAGACTTGGCATAGAGTTCTAGCCAAACTTCTGGCATTATTCTTTTTACGCTGAGACTAACAGCTCTCTTCAAAGAAGAGCTCAGTAAATAATGCTTAAGTTGTGCTTTGCCTGTATAGGCAGCCAATGGTGTCATCATCACCACAAAGAACTCCGTCATCACCATCTTCTAACATCCTACTGCAAGAACAAAACAAGCAGTTGGTCCGTCAGTTCTTTGAGGCTTTGGATAGGCAGGACACAGAAAGGATGGATCAGTTGGTTTCAAGCGCTAAATACTCACTTCACTTTTGCGGAATGCCGCCTTTGGATTGGAATGCAAACAAAAAAGAGTTCCTCGCGCCCTTCAATAAAGCATTTCCAGACCTTACTCGCGATATCGTGGATTTAGTAGCCGAAGGAGACAAAGTAGCTGTGAGTATCAATGTTACTGGCACCTATAAGGGCGAGTTCCAAGGGATACCGGCCACTGGCAAGCAGGTGTCTTTCACCGCGATGGATATTCTGACTATCGTTGATGGGAAGATAACAGAAGAGTGGGCAACTGCGGACATAATGGGTCTAATGCAGCAGATTGGAGCAATACCTCAACGCATAGCTAACAGCAGTAGTAATAATGATGCTGCCAAAGCCTAAGAAGGAGGTATCAAGAGCAAGGAGATGCAGCAAGCAATATTTAATGCGATCATAATACTAAATTCATGATATATATCCACCAGGTTCTTTGCTCTTGTTGCATGTTTCATCAAAACAAGTAAAAAGAAGAAAAATGAAGCAGTAAATGACACGCTCGGCTAAGAAAATTAGAAACGATATCATGGAATAATGAGGCTTTTACCTAAGATTTTTGCTTACCACCATAATTGATAAGCCAATAGAATCTCAGAGAACTGGTCAAACTTAGTACTAGTTGGCCAAGCGTCTGTGCATGGTCAAATATTGACGGGTGCCTTATGGGATTCGCCTCGGTGTTTTTGTAGCTGTTCAGAATTATCAAATTTGGCTGGACACATATCACAGCTATAAAGGGTTCGATTGTTTTTGACACCTGGTTTGAAGACCGCCTGATGATCACCGGTTACAGGGGGAGAAGATAGACCCCATTTCTTAGATTCCTCTGCAGGCTCCACCGGGTCAAAATGTATTAGCTGTTTTTGTGGCCCAAACTTTGGCTCTGATTCTTTTATCCCATGCATAAATTCTGAATTGGGCTTGCCTTTTACAATCTCACGACCGTGCTTTAGAGATTCCTCGGTCATACTGAGCCTGATCGGTTCATTATTGCCATAACCATCCTTTCTAGGCAAAATCGCACTCACAGGAACTCGAAACTCTTCATCTGTTAAAAGGCCTTTTTTGTAGACCACAAAATAATCTTCGTTTTCTATTTTTATTACGTTGCCAATCTTCTTACCATCAGAAGTAATGACTTCAGCATCTTCTTTAGGTGTCATATGTATCCCTTTGAGTAACCTATGTAGTCATTGGTCTTAACTGTTGGCTGATTTGTTTAATACTTCATGACTAGTATTAATGCGCTGTACTTATTGAATAAAGTAATGCAATTTTCGAACCATCATGATATAAGCCGACGACAATATATACAATAGAAAATTGTTTAGATCAAAAGGATCGCAGATTAATTCCAAACAGGAGCCTTTAATCAAAAAATCTTATACTGTACTCCTAAATCTACTGCGATACCCAATCTGGTGAACCATCTCCATCCATATCCTCAGAATCACTATCTTCAGACCCAACATCTGATTCACTCCCTTCCAGGTTTTCCTCGGGGCGTATCTGCATTTTCTCAGGCCTTTCATCCTCTGGCTTAACTATTGCAGATTCTGGCACAGGCGGAAATTCTTCTTTTCGAATTTGCTGGCTCTCACCGTTAGCGCCATTCTGATCGGCAGTGGACATAACTATCATTATACGTACATGAAGACTATTTAGAAATTATACAACACGTTACAAACACTAAATTACAAAGAGACCATCTATTTTGAGCTTCAAGATTTAGAAAACCAGAGGTTGTTTCAAGATTGTCCTAAATATCACCGGTCGTAGATGACTTGTCTCCTTATTTTTATAACATTATCATTCTACATGCTATTTTGATACTGTATTCAACAGCACACTATCAAGGGAACAAGAATAAACCGTAAACTCGTGACGCATCTGCGCATCCCTTTATATATATTAAATTCTGTCTTACTAAACATGAACGGACTAGTCCTTGCGAGCGTAGCAGCCTTATTTTTATTGGCATTTGGATTGATGTCCACCTCATTTGCACAGGAACCAAGTACTATTAGTTATGCATTTGTTGCTGAATGGGGGAGCTCGGGTTCAGGGTTTGGCAGCTTCTCACAACCTTTTGATATTGCAACAGATTCAACAGACAGTGTGTATGTGGTTGACTTTACTGCCCTGGCGAACCAAGTGCAGAAATTCACGTCTGATGGAACATTTCTGTTAGCATGGGGCTATCTTGGAACGGGTGGCGGCGGATTTGCTAATCCAATCGCTATAGCTATACAAGAGTCGAACAATACTGTTTATGTGACAGATTGGGGAAATGCTGATCAGGCAGTGCAGAAATTCGCATCTGATGGAACATTTCTTGACTCATGGGGTTCTACTGGACTCGGGGAAGGTGAGTTCATAAATCCTGCGGGTATTGCTGTTGACTCTCAAGGCTTCGTTTATGTAGGAGACTTTGGGGAGAACAACAACATACAAAAGTTTGATAGTGAGGGTAACTTCATCTTAAACTGGGGTTCGCCTGGCCCAAACGATGGTCAATTCATCAATCCTGCAGATATAGCCATTGATTCTCAAGATATTGTTTATGTGGTAGATGCAGGGAATAATCGAGTTCAAAAGTTTGACAGCAATGGAAACTTCTTAGGGAAATGGGGAACAGCGGGTTCTGGCGATGGACAATTTAATTCTCCAACCTCAGTAGCAATAGAACAGACAACCGGCAACATTTTTGTGGTAGATAGAGGCAATGATCGAGTTCAAGTTTTTGATAGCAATGGCAATTTCATAACTCAGTTCGGCTCTTCAGGCTCGGCTGAAGGTCAATTTAATAATCCTGTGGGCGTTGCTGTAGGAGCAGATGGAAGAGTGTACGTAAGTGATGAAGGTAATGCCAGAATCCAAGTGTTCAGTAGAGGAGCATGAGCAGGAGGCGGAGGTTAAATAATTCTTGTAGACAATAGGCGACTGCGAATAACCGCCGTTATGCCTTTTATTTCAAACATTCATATACAATTTGGCACTATTCTAAATTAGATGAGCAAGAACTTCTTCTCCGGCACTACTATCGCCGCCATCGTATTTGCAGGACTCATGATGATAATGCCTATCTCCTTTGGGGTCAGTTATATTCATGCGCAGCAGCAAGAGCAACCTCCAAGTGCACCTGATGATCAACGACCACAGGGTTACGGTCGCGGTCCACGATTTCCTGTGCCTTTTGATCAACCTCCATCTACGCAAGGAGGCAATTTTTCCTTTGGACCTGTCGCTAGTATTCAGAATAATGAGACAGGTCAGCCTGCATGGGTTGTGGTAGGATTTTGGAGAGGCAATTTGCTTTCATTCAACGAGACAACAGCTACAGCCACAACAGCAGCAACAGGAGCGGCAAATGCGACCAGTGCGCAAAACAGTGATGAAAGTACTTCAAGCCTTGCAGTGTTCAATGCAGACTTTAGAATGATAATGCTCAACGGATCAGCACCTCATACCCATGTCATTACGAATTTTATATTATCAAATGTTTCATCCAACGAAAATGGCACAACGACCTATACTGGCAGTTCTACCGTCAGTTTGCCAGAGGGTCCACTTGTAGGTGTGCCCACTACTATCAAGTTATCAGGTGAAGTAATTAGCATATTCCCCGATCCTTCAAGTGTAGAGGGCCATTTCGGTGACACTCCAATATATGGAGCGATATCTAATGGTCACGAGAACAACAATAGAGGACCACCACCGAATCCAGCTGGAGGACAACAGTAACGGCCCCCACAGCTGTAGAAACTCCATTTTTAAGTTTTGAATATTTTAGGAGAGCATGAAAGATTCTGAAAGATCTATCTTAGCGCATTAGGTAACTTATAGTTTAAACTTATCCAAATGGCTGGCCGAGCAGGCACAGAGTTATGAGATTTGGACTTTGGTGGGTATGGTTAGAAGTTTCTTTTGCAGTCGCTCTAGGCGTTGTTTTCGTATTACCATTTTCCTTTCTTCACCTCAACCAGAAGAAGAACTATAGACTCCTCCAGCATCCATAAAAAGAAAGATCCCATCGATAACCAATCGCAACAACCTACGATTGAACCTACGGGCCAGCCTGAAGAAGTTGAAGAGAAAATTATTAGACCACAATAGAACAGTAGCACCCTAGGGTTAGTAGGATTGTTATGGTCACCAAGTTGTCATAACGCTTCGCCATCCAGTACATGGTTACAAATTCTAGAGTGGTTTAATATGGACGAGGGTCTATCATAAGTCTCTGTTGAGTGAGTAAATTGCCCAAACAAGTCTTAATTAAGAGAAAATATATAATTCTATTTGTTTAACTTTTGCGGTATATCCTAAAATATCATGCTAGGTTGATGAATTTATTCGTGAAGCATAGAACCAGAACTGATATTATTGTAACCGTGTTGGAAGTAACTAGGTATGGAGCAATGAAAACCAAGATCATGTACGCATCATAGTTATCCTTACAGCAGCTCAGAACTTATCTTGAGCGATGTATTACAAACGGATTACTTGAATGTGATTCCAAAAAAGAAAGGTATAGAACGACCGAGAAAGGATTGATACTCCTAGAACTCTATAGCAGTTTCCCAGGCATAGAAATAGCTCCAGCACTAGGCTGACCACAATTGAAATATTCTTCTTTAAAATAGCAGTAAAGAAATATGTGATGTTAACTCGGTCAACACGAATTTTACTTTTAATTTATGGTACGTCATAATATGTTCGCTAGCAAGAAAGAATACGAGGTCATTTTAATTTTCCAGTCATTATTTTTGAGTTTATCAGGCCAATATCTGAGATTATCTTGTTGTTTTCTCACCTTATTCATACCATAATTTCGATTCGGTGTTTAGCCTAGGAAACATACACAGAAAAATCTTTGGCAAAGAACAAGAATCTTATCAATTGATTCCCCTATACTGGGCCAACATAGCATGATTAGATGAATTTAATATTGCAATCCATTCAAGCACTAAGCCAGATTTGTTTCCTTTGCATTGGGATCCCAAAGGTCCTCTATCATCCATAACCCAACCGACTTAACCAGCGAAAATAAGCAACGGCTCGGTTAACTACCGATACTGAATCAACATTATCAAAGCTATTACAATTAACCCTGCTGCAATTAATGAGGATTTTATCAATTTGTTATCAGTTAAGCTAGAACCATTATACTCTCGTTTCACTATATTTGTTTGCTCCCTGTTTAAGGTTGCACAACCGATGATAAAAAAGTCTCTAGCGAACCTTAGAGCCCATGTATACTAACAAAGTGATGAAGGATTTCTTTTATTTTCATAAACTATAGGCGAATATTTCCGATGATAGTACCGCTTTTGACTGGTAGTTAGGAATCGTATTGGCTTTTCAAATGTGACCGAAAGGAGAGATATAGCATACAATGCATTGATAATAGAGTTATCACAAATGTCAGAAGAAAATCTCAATCAAGACGAATTGGGGAGGGTAGCAGTGATTACAGGGTCCAGCAAGGGAATAGGGAAAGCTATTGCTCTTGAATTTGCAAGCAAGGGGTACAACGTAGTCTTGAATGCAAGAGACGAGCGCGAACTGTCTGAAGCACTAACCGACATGAGGAAATCCCTCGAAGGTAACAAAGAACGAGTAACTTACTTGGCAGGAGATATATCTCAGGAAAATGTTTGCACATCTCTAATAGATCATACAATCAAAACCTTCGGCAGAATCGATGTGCTTGTCAACAATGCAGGAATTGGAGGTGCACAGAAACAGATAAACGAGCTCACCATGGCTGAATGGGATTATGTGATAGATGTCAACCTTAAGGGAGCATTCTTGTGTACCCGTGAAGCGTTGAAGAGAATGACTTACGATAGCAAGACTTCTAGTACTAGAAGTAGCTATTCAATTATCAATATCTCCTCAGTTCATGAATCTATTCCGCAACCGCAGTCAGCGCCATACTCTGCCTCAAAAGGGGGTATGGAGATGCTGACGAAGACGGTCGCATTGGAGGTGGCAGATAAAGGGATCAGGGTTAACGGGATTGCTCCAGGAGCAATTGCTACCGATATGAACAGAGATATACTTGAGGATGAACAAAAAAAGAAAGCTGAAGAGATGAGGATTCCGATGCATAGGATTGGAGGGCCAGAGGAAATAGCTAAAGTAGCATTTTTTCTGGCCTCAGACGATGCCAGCTATATGACAGGAACAACAGTATATGTAGATGGCGGCCTTACTCTTTCATCCTAAACATTATAGGTCACGAAAGACCGTACTATATCCTGGTATGTCTGAGGAACAGCAATTCTCACTTACATCTACTTTGAGCACAGAACAAAAACGAAAGGAAGAAAGAGGTGAGTTGCTTGAGCAGAAGCATTTCGAAAAGCGGGTTCTAGATCCTAAGAAGCGGGCCGTACTCAAGAATTTGGTCAAAAGAAACACCTTATGTCATCACTTGCAAATTTACACTCAAGCAAATGTAATATGTAGAAGAATATCCTATTCCTATGAGGAAAGAAAGATCTCTGAAAAACAAGCTATGGAGCTAATGTTTGAAGCCCATGAGCAGATGACCCATAAAGGATTGCCTAAAGACGTCGTGGCAATTGAAATGCACAAGCGCCTCGACAAAGCAGAAAATAATGACAAGACATCTTTTGCCATAATTATGGCAAATACAAATAGCTCAGTCCACACAAGAGGAGCCAAAAATAGGGCATCTGGAAACGATGAGGGTTCAGACACTGACAGTAATGAAGACAAGTATTCTGAGAGTTACTGGGCTGAAATAATATAGCTAAGTATATGTTTTTGTTTTTAGTGGCCCCTAGATATTGATAACCATTTGTATAGTTAAAGCGTGCTCTTGATAACTATTTTGGAATGATTATTCAGTACCAAATGTCACGGTTGTCGACCAAATAAAATCTCACATGGCAGTTTTCATCTCCATAGACCATCGAAGAATTAGTCTGTAAAATTTTAAATTCTGCCGTATAGCACGACGGATGATGTGCACAATTTTCTATTTAACTAAACCCAAGATTGCGCCTAGATAAAAAAAGAGGGAGGAGGAAGAGGCCACTGATCATTTACGCATGGGCTTTTGCTTTTAGAGGTTAGACAGTGATTCTAGATCCCTTCTGGTTTCTTTCCCACTGCTTTCTCTGCGACTCGTCCTATCCATATGGTTACTACTACAGCAATTATTGTGACCACAACTGCGTAGAAAAGCATTGCCCATATGCCGCTTTGGTCTCCAAAGACTAGTCTGAAGATTTCTTGAATTGCCTCGTTCCATGCAAGA
>DATCWI010000076.1:0-8469 GCA_036566425.1 Nitrososphaera sp. | reverse complement strand
GCGCAATATTTAGGATTTTAATATAAAAGAAGGAATTCCTCAACTCCAAAGTAAGATTGACTCTAACTGCTCTAGGCTACAGAGCATTCGATAAACGCTTCAGTCATTTGGAGGTATTGCTAATCATTTGTTCAAGAATAGGACACCTCATGTTTTTGTTATAAAGAATTATAAGATTCAACATCCATACAGCCAGACTCTTTATGCAAAATCTAGCCGAAATTCCCCATCCCTCTTAAGGCCTACATTACCGCACCTTACGGCGTCAAGTCATAATCCAAGAAAGTCCCTTATCAAATGGTTCAATAGGAAAGAAAGTGAAAGTAAGAAGAGAAAAAGACTGACGCATGGTTTGGCGAACTTCTTTACTTATTAGTCTAACCTTCTGTCGCGATCACCGTTCCTACCATGCTAGGATGTAGTGTGCAATAATACTCAAACTCGCCAGCCTCATCAAATGTAAATGACTGCGTATCACCCTCTGGCCCTATTATCTCAGGAGAGTCATCTGTCCCACCGAACATACCAGTTGAGCCGGATTCCGGACTTCCCGACGTTGCTGTGTGTGATGTGGAGTCGTCATTGATCCATGTGACAGTGTCCCCTGTATTGACTTCAATAGGATTTGGCCTGTAAGCATCATCAGTTAACGTTGAAGAATCTTGGGGTATTATTACTATTACTTCATCATTGTCGTCCCCATCAACATCCTCCGCAGTATCGTCGTCAGCGACTGTTGACCCTACACCATCACCGTCATCGTCACCTGTAGTTGTTGTAGCCGTTGCATCTTCTTCTGATTCTTCTTCAGCGCCCAAGTCATCAACTTCTTCAGTTAGTCCGTCGGTATCGGTACCAGTGGTATTTCCATTATCAACATCCTCTGTGACCTCACCCTCGGCACCTTCATCGGCACCTTCAAGTGTACCTGTTTCAGTTGTTACCAGTGGTTCGTTGAATACATTCTGAATCTGCGAAGGTAGAACCAGAGCATTTACAGCAAAGGTTGCAGAAAATGGAGTTCCATCAATCGTGTGAAGCCAAACTGCGTTACCTACAAATGGAATTGATGCTGACGGAACTGCCGACCCAGCATATGATGGGGTAATATAAGAGCCAGACAGGCTGGTTTGGTTATCAAGCTGTGATGTAAACAGTGATCCAAATTCGCCACCAGCCGTCGCATTTAATATATCCTGTTCAGTTTCGTTAAGGGTTTGCATATTCAGAATCACAACCTCCGCTGGCGCAGTAGCTGTATACGTAAGTACTCCGCTATAGAGAGTTCCATCTTCTCTGAATGGCAAGATATTTGCCATTTGCATCCCCTCATGACCAGGAAGCGGGTCTTGTGAGGAAGTTACTGTTCCTTGGCGAATTGCCGTATCTACTTGTTGCTGTGTTTGTAGCTGCTCGCTTGTGAAGGACTGTGATGGTTGTGCGTTTGCAATTGGAGGATTATCAAGCGGTACAATAGCAACAGATCCTGCTGTCAGTAAAGATACAATACTAATCGTTATTAAAGTCGATACCAATAATGATCGAAATGGTTTCATGATGCCCTAGGAAGAATTGATGTGACGCAAAATAAGGTTATGGACTAATTATTTAGGTAAAAGCCGATGATAAATGTCAATATAACAGTGATCTAGGATGTCAGAAATGTTTGCAGTCATAAATAACCTCCCAGCATAACAGATTATACACTCTTTTTCCTAGCAACAGCTTAAATTTCTTAAATTTTGCCATTTGATTCGACTAGGTATATGACAGCGTGGACTTGCCATATGATCTAGCAACGACGATTATTATGGATTTTGATCGAATCGAGTAATGATTGAATAATAATTTGATTATAAGAGATGTATGGATACATGACAATCAACGAAACCGTAGATGCATATAGATAGTCACAAGGGCATGTCTGTATCAAATAACATCACTCTTCAAGAAATAGGGCTTGTGAATAATTATGCATAAATGTAGATAAAATGCAGGTCTTTTTATTTTTCACATGTTTAGCAAACTTGAGAGATTATGTGTCAGTAACAATCTCGGAAGACCTCATCTGCAATGATGTCTTTGCTACATAAAAAAAGTGAAGCTATTTTGAATGAGATCTGCAGCAAGTGTGTCTTATCATCGATCTAATCTAATTGCTGTACTAATGTTGCGCTTTAGATCTATTGTACTCTTTGCATATGCAAGGACACTTATGACTATTCCAACTGCTATGGCAGGGCCTGCTACATCCGCAAATGAAAATCCCAATTGCTGAATGGGTGCAATAGGGCCAGACGTCTCGTTTTGCTGTGGTGGTGGTTGTTGTTGTTGTCGTCCTTCGTCGTTTATTGTTTGCGGAGAGGAAGTGGCTGAATTGGCCCTGATCGTAACGCTGCCAAGTGCCGATCCTCGTTGGGCTGCAAACCAGATCCTTCCATCACTATCTGAAGTTATCCATTGTACAAACGATCCTGTGATAGGAATATTAGCCTCGGTCCCCTCGCCGGTCCTTGGGTCTATCAGTCCTAATTTATCGATTTCATGCTGTGCAAACCATAGATTGCCATAGCTATCTAATGCCATACCAAAAGGCAGACCGGCCTCATCGACTGACGCATAATCACGAAATGTACCAAGTAGTGAATTATACACTGTTATTGTGTGGCCGCTATGCTCCGCGATATAGATATCGTAGCTATTAGGGTCAGCAAGAACTGCTGCAGGTTCGTCCAGAGTCTGGGATGAACTCTTTGGCTTATACTCCGTGATATTTCCAGTAGCAGTATCTACCTTGGCAATACTTCCTGCACCTGCTTCGGCAAACCAGATGTTACCCCGTGAGTCAGAAGTGACTCCTGCAGGCCTTGCATCCGGCGTTGGTATGTCGTAGGATGCGAACTGTTCAGTAGCGGGGTCAAATTTGATAACCTTGTCGTCCCCACTTGCTACAACTAGGGGCACCCACAGGCTGCCGTTCCCATCTATTGCAATTCCGGTGGGAATACCCTCTCCAGGTATTACAAATCGTCTGCTAGTAGAGTTATCAGAAGGGTTGTAAAGGCCAATTACGCCATTATTTTCTGCACCCAGTGGATCGATATACCATAGGGAGCCGTCGGGGGCAAGCACACTTTGGGTTACATGTGTGGCATTTATCTTGTGGAGAGTATAGTTGCCAGTCGCAATGTCTAGTTGCCATATCGTTCCGCTTCCAGGAAGCGAATCGCCAATCCATATCGATTGTCTTTCCATATCAAATACAGGGTATAGAGGAAGGGCATTGGCGGCGGACATATTGTATAACTTTGTGTCAAATTGAAGATTAGATATTGATGGTTTTATTTTTGCGTCAAGAGATGCCAGCATATTGCTTCCCTGAGCGTTCACACCCTCAATTTCGATATGCCAGGTGCCAGGCAAACTAAAAGCAGCATCTGCTGAGAATATATTTTCTGATTGCTCTGTAGTTTCCACCGTTATTGGGCCAATACCTCTCTCTAGTTGGGTCAGCTTTATGGTAGCAGACTCAATGCCTGTAGCATTGCTGCCATCCTGTCCAAAGAATGATAGCGTGAAAGCGTTTTGCCCTACTGCAAAGGGGCTTATGTTAAGATTTATGGTGCCTTCGCCTGCGTAAAGTGTCCTCATAAAATCAGTACTCGGAGCCTCGGCAAAGGCAGCAGTCTGTATACCTAAGTCCTCTCGCTGGTACGCAGGGAACTGACCAGAAGGCAGAGCACCGTTAGCCATCAATGAGACCATAAATAAGAGTACTATTCCAACGCCAGCCTCTGCCTTGAGCATTTTTCCATAGTGTCTAAGGGTGTTGGTATGTAGGCCTGTGTCACTGTGGCCACCTCCGCCACTGCTGACCATAACTGTTATTGCCTTTTTCTGTACAATGAACTGAGAATAAGCGCCCATTATTACCATCACACCAGCTAGCCCGAGCTTAATAGATAGTATCTGCCCGTATACGGAAGCAATAGTAAGCGATAGATTACTTTCAAGCGTAAACAGGAGTACAGGGCCCGTTATGACAGCAATGCCAAGGATTGTAACTACTATTGTAGAGAAACGAGGGATCAGGATAGAAAGCGAAGCATATTTGACGATGCGGTCGCCAATTGAAAGGATCTTAGGCACGGCCACAAATCCAAGCAATACTAGACCGCCTATCCATATCGAAGCAGCAGCGTTGTGGAAAAAGTCAAGCAGTATTGCAGCTATTTGACTGGTAGCTGCTGCGTGTGCTATCAGACTAGATGTGACTAGCACCGCAAGGCCAAGAATAAGTATTGCGTATATTTCGGCCCTGCTGACAAACCCGTCGTTCTTACTTAGCTTGCGGTAAACCGCTAAAGCAATGCCCATCAATATTGTCGACTGAAGCATTCTTGTCAACCACACATTGCCAAACTTTGTAGCTATTGCTTCAGGTATGCCTGCATTAATTGAAATAGCCTGTACGATAATCATGGCAATCCCAGACGCAAGCACAAGCCCGGTCCCGATTATTATTATGCGCATCATGCCTCTGTCGATAGAAATTCGAGTCTTTGAGAGGGCACTTGAGAGCAATGGCACCCTCGTAAGAGGCTTCCAGATCCATAGGGTTGCAAAGGCGGCTCCCACAACCATCACTTGTCCAACCATGCCTGGGAATCTTGAAATTGACTCCTCTGGAGATAGAATGTCTCTCTGTTGTTGTTGCTGCTGGCCACCTGTGCTGGTTTGTTGCTGCACAGTCGTTCCGACTGCAAAGGTAAAAGTTTCTTGGACTACATGCCCATCAACTGCTGACAGCACATTAGTTGTCACTGTATACTCACCTTCTGGAAGATCAGGCTGTAATGTAACACCAATTGAAGCAGTATCTCCTTCAACGTTATGCGGATCGCTTAGGTCCACTGTGTTTCCATCTGGTCCAAGCACTCTTATGCTGCTATAATCGAGCTCTATTGGCTCGCTAAAGAACACGTTGACTTCTGTGGGCGATGAAGGGACACTTTGAAAGGCTCTTGGCGAAGAATCGACATAAACAGGATGCGCAAAGGATTGCGGCAGATTGGAGGACCAGAGTATGATTATAAGAAGAGGTGCTATAATCGCACAATGCCAGAGCCTTAGCAATACAGGTAGAGATACTGCATTTGCTCTATTTGACTCTTGCTTGATCTATAGTACAAAGTACGAAATATACCCAAAGATTATAAGCATTACAATAGGAATTTTCACCAAATGGAGAAAATTGCTTTATTTTTTGCAGCTGCCTTACTTTTATCATTTCTTGCATTCAATAAGCCAGCAGTATTTGCACATGAAGAAGTGGTGATAGGTGACATCAGGATTGTCGCAGGATGGGTAAATGAGCCTCCTCTAGTAAACCAGCTCAATGATGTTCTCCTGATAATAACTCAGGTGTCAAATGGCCAGCCAGTAAATAATGCACTTGCACAAGTGGATGCATCCTTGCAAAAAGGCACAGAGACCAGACCCCTCGAGTTCCTACCTGCTGAAGAGGCCGGCACATACACTGCCACAATACTTCCCACGCAAACTGGTCAATATACAGTAGTCCTAAGGGGAACGATATCTGGACAGACGATCGATGGACCAATAGATATCGAAGATGTTGAGGATACGGCACGCTTTGCCTTTCCTTTATCATCATCATCATCAACAACAACCACCACTGCTGGTGGCGGCAGTGGTGGTGACAACCAAATACCACAGGGATTCATAGATCAGCTGCAGATGGTCATAACTGACTTGACTACTCAAATTGAGGAGGCTAGCATTGCAGCTCAGGAGGCCAACAATTCAACCCAAAGCGTCGCTGAATCTATCGAGGAATTGAAAATGTCGGCGGATAGAGCTTATCTCTTTAGCTTAATTGGCTTAGGTGCAGGTACTGCTGGCATCGCAATAGGTGTTGTCGCTCTTTCTCGCAGAGAAAAAATCTAGTTGACTTTTTTGAGATCTAGAGATGCTTGAGTCGTTGCGAAAGCACTATGGCAGTTGTCATAGATGCAACGACTAGAGCAGCGAGAATCCCTCCTGCAGGAAATTCTGGGACTACGGTTATAGGAAACGTGGCTTCTTCATCAGTAGGTATCGCAGGAAGGCCTATTCCAGCAAGATACAACTGTATGGTGTAATCTCCATTCTCTTGGAATGTATATGGGACTGTCAATGTACCCTCGACGTTGTGAAGAACAGCCTGTCCTGTTTGATTTGCCGTGCTGAACACCTGTTGACCACCCTTCAATATCCTAAAATCATAATCCTGATGCTCATGGAGAGTTTCTGTCCCGGGGTTAAGAAAATTTACAGTGAAAGTAGCCTGTCCACCCTCACTCCATTCAGGCACCAAGCGAATATCAAGCGAGTCCCTGGTGGTAGTTTGCACCATTCCACCACCATCTTGAGCATAGGCTGTAGTATTGACAATATTTGTGAGGGTGAAAATTGCTGCGACTAGTAATGCACTGAGGAAGAGTAAGAAGAATATGCTTCTTTCCATTTTGATTAATTGATTAATTGATGAAGCGCCTAAATAAATTCTTACTATCAATCCATGCAGCAAACATCCCTATCCCTAGCGCACTTGCAGAAAGAATAGACACATCAAGTCCAAACTCTGGTGTAACCTGTATTGGTATTGTGGCTCGTTCGCCCAGATCATCAATATCCTCTATTCTTATTACATAGGATCCCTCATCTTCAAAGAAGAACTCCTGGAACATAGAAACTTGATCTAATCGCTGAACCTCAACCTTGTCATCTCTATAAACTGAAATATCATACTTGATATATTCAATTTCGCTTCCTGTATCCGGATCAATAAAGTGGATTTCAAACATATTTGCACTCTCAATCGTATTTGGAGTCCAGATTACTTTGACTTTGAATGTACCTTGGTCGGTGACTGTTTCTAGTGGGATGTGCTCCTTTGCGGATGCAAGTTGAAAGACAGAATTGTCTGACAGCAATGCAACATAAGTAAGAACGTTGAGTATGATGATTATGATAATTATATTAGTAATAGCAGAGATTGAGGTAACATTCCATAAAGGGATTGGTATGATAAAGCTTCAAGATAAAAATCTAATGGGAGATATTGCAACATGAGCACCTATACGGTACAGCAGCAACAAGAACTGGTTTTGATCTTCAGATGCACGCAGTGTCAGACAATTACGAGTTTCAAAAAAATAAGTCATAATGATAGAGCCAGTCAGGTTTTTAAAGGATCAAATTTTTTTAACAACCTATCATATGAGGATCGTATCATTTCTTCCAAGCGCAACAGAAACACTGTATGAACTGGGTGCAGGAAGCCAAATAGTGGGCGTAACACATGAGTGTAAGTTTCCACCGCAGGCGAGGAAAAAACCTCAGATCATACGTTCCTCTTTTGACCCCGGTCAGATGACAGCGAGTGATATAGATAACAAAGTAGTCGAACTCATGCGTTCTGACAAGGACATTTACATAGTAGACGAAAATGCCCTTAAAAGAGTCAGTCCTGATCTCATTGTTGCACAAGGGCTTTGCGAAGTTTGTTCGCCATTTACTAAAGAGATAAACAGAGCAGTGAACCTTCTCAATGGCCAGCCGGATGTTCTAATTCTTGACCCCCACGATCTTGACGATATACTTATCAGCATAATGGATGTAGCCGAAAAAATAGGAAAGGTTAGAGAGGGGCGAAAACTTGTAGCTTCTCTACAAACTCGTATAGACAGTGTGCGCAGCATGAAGATAAAGTTCAGACCTACTGTACTATGTGTTGAGTGGATTGAACCGCTTTTTACTGCGGGACATTGGGTTCCTCAGATGGTTGAATACGCAGGTGGCATAAATGGTCTAAGCACTGTTGGCGAACCATCTCGGCGAATGGATATAGAAGAAGCAGAACAGCTGGATCCAGATGTTATTGTGCTTATGCCATGTGGCTTTGATATAGAACGAACCTTGAAAGAATTGCCAGGGCTTGCGAGCAATGAAAAGTGGAAGTCGCTTCAAGCAGTCAAAAATGAAAAAGTATATGCAGTCAATGCAAACGCGTATTTTAGCAAACCAGGGCCGCGAACCGTGGTAGGTCTTGAAATAATGGCAAAAATCCTGCACCCCGAGGCCTCGCGGCACATCAGGGTTGCTAAAGGCTCTTACAAAAGAATTAGTAAGTCATTGCGTTAAAGAGACTTCGATATATACATCATCCGGGATTTTCAGACGCATCAATTGTCTTATGGCCCGGTCATCCGCCCCAACATCGATTACGCGCCTATGGATACGCATTTCATACTTGTCCCAAGTGTTTGTTCCTTGGCCTGCAGGAGATTTTCTAGTGACTACTTTTAGCTTTTTTGTTGGAAGTGGATGTGGGCCCCGCAATCGTATACCTGTCTTTTCGCCAATCCCCCTTATCTCGTTACAAACACCTTCAAGTGTTGTAAG
>DATCWI010000018.1:0-60906 GCA_036566425.1 Nitrososphaera sp. | reverse complement strand
AACAACTTTTTCATGCCTGCCATAATGTCTTCCTGCCGCTGGTATGGCTCTTGACGAGCCTCTTCCATTATCCGATTAAAATTTCTCACTATTGTTTCTGCCATCTCCGATAATCTTCCAACATTTTTTACTGGAATTGTCTGAAACGTGGAAAGGAACTTGGCCTCTTGTGTTTGTTTGATAGTTTCTGCCTGTGCTTCCTTTGCTCGAAGCTCATCTTCCTGCGTAGGATAATAGGAGGACATCGCTCAAAGGTAGGCTACTATTTCGTTTAACAGTATACGAAGATAATTCTATTGCTTCTAAAGGAAGAGTAGATCGTTTCGCATTCTTACCTTCGCTACTGGTGCGATAAGTGATTTGATTTGTGCACAGCAGTGAAGGAATCTAACACCCTTGTGTGTTGTTTTGTAAACTAAATTGTCATCTGAGTCTTTTTCCGCATTCAATAGGCTATGTGACAATAATGTATTGAAGTAATAGTTCATCTGTTCAGAGCTTAAATTTGCATGCGACATAATATGCGTCTTTTTGACGCCACCTGTTGCAGATACTAGTATGTCATATATTATGTCAAGTTTGCTTCGGTTCTTAATCTTATCTCTTTCCTGCAATGCAAGTAACCTGTATTTTAGGTAGATCTTTATGAACCCTGCGGTAAAACATTCTGTATTAACAATACATCTTCATATTGATTACGTAAATTTTATGTTAATTACATTGCACTCCCCATTTGTGGATATATTAAATTATGATAACCTGATTATTTGAAAACCTTATATCGTAACCCTATTTACATCGTGCCATGAAACGTGTAGAGGCCATCATTTCTGCAGAGAAGGTCAGCGCTGTGAATGAAGCTCTGAGGAACGCTGGTGTAGGCGGTGCGACCATCCTTGACGCTAAAGGGAGAGGGAAAGGTGAAAAGCCCCGGATCCAAACTTGGAAGGGGACGGGAGGACTCTCTGCTGCTGAATTTTCAGTTAGAGCTACTGTTGTGGCTGTAGTCAATGATCCTGACGTGGAGAAGGTGATCACAGCCATTCTCGACACTACAAGCACTGGTTCCGCAGGCGATGGTAAGATATTTGTCTCTAATGTCAATGAAGCAATTGATATCGGGACAAGGAAGCGTGGTCAGACTGCTGTAGGGTAGCCTATTTTTTAGTAAAAAATTTTTTGGTTTCTCCAAGTGTCAATACCTCAGCTGCTGCAACTTTGATCACAACAGGTAGGTCACACACCGCCTTGCCTATGGCCAGACAGTGGCGTTGTGGGAGCGTCCTTACTATCGATCGTATTGTATCATTATCTGCCAATGATACTTTGGATATTTTGTCTAAATCGTTATCATTTGTAAAGTTAAACAGGAAAATGTTGTCCACTTGTCGATAAATTCCATCACTTAGTGCATCTGGCTGGTTCGTGATAAAGGTAGTATAAATACCAAAGTGCCTCATTCGAGTAATGATATCCTCCCAATATGTATCGCGGACATAGATGTGGGCCTCTTCTGCAAAGAGGAAAATAGGTGGGATTTTCTTGTGCTCCAGCAGATCAACAATTTTACTTAATACTAACTCAACGACCATCCTGCGTACCGTAGGTGATATTTCGCCCATGTTGATTATCATGGCCGCCCCGCTCTTGCCTGAAATTATATCTTCAAATTGCAGGCTTCCTTCACCGCTGGTAAATAGTCGTGAGGATTGGATGACGTGGTAGCGGGATACCAATGCATCTCTTACGAGCTCATTTATGTTCCAGGTGTTGACAGCATTACCTATCGAATCTATTGAAAGCGACTGTTTGCTTTCGCACCAATCCCAGATCCGCAAGAATTCCCGCAAAGACGCAGCAGGCATGTCAAGAGCGTTTTTAAGCATTCCTGATATTGCTGTTTTGCCGCAGTAGTCAAGAGTAAACCTAAGTGTTTTGCCCGGCTCGAGTATCTTGACTTGCTGGTGAATTGAAGATGGGACACCGTCGCAGCTCCATCCAAGGCCTCCGTACTCATTGTTCAGATCAAATACGATCACAAACGCGCCGTATTGCACCAGTGTCTTGATAAGCATCTTAGATAGGTGTGACTTGCCCGACTCTTTCTTGCCTGTGATGACACTCAGCTTGCCATCCAGATCTTCTGCATAAATTTCAAATTCTTCTTCACGACCAGCCCTGCCAATTGGGATCGCAAAGACACCATATCTTCCAAGCAAAGACGAAAGTTCCTTCATCGCAATCCTCCTTATTCTGGACTCAACTCTTGATGGAAGCCAAGTTACGTCGCTAGATAGCTTACCGTCATTGACTGATGCCCTTATCTTTGTCCGAAAAACTCTGGCATCTCTTACCAATCGGGATAGGCTCCCAATGTTAAGTGGATCGTGTAGGTTCTCCATGCTTGATGCGTTGACAACCTCTTCTTTGACAATATCTTCAATTAAGGCCTGAGATGAAAGATATTCTTCATCATAGACTTGTACAACCATGCTCTTGCTTCTGTCCTCTATCAGCAAGTAGTCTCCCTTTGCAGCCGAATCTTCCTTCATGGCAAGCAAAAGCAGTTCGTTGCCATTCTTTGACAATATCTTCATACTGGTATCGACCCCAAAAGAGTTCTGCGTATGTCCTCTGCAGCTAACTCAGTCACATCATAGTTGTTCAGTATGTGACTTCTGAGGCATGTCACCTCTGTGCTTGTGAATGTTGAAATGTGATGCGCTAGTCTGAGAGTTTCGGGATAGCCACCTGCTACTACATCATTTCCAAGTAGCATGCCAAGTGATTGCCTTACATCGCCTACAATGTCTGCTCGCAAAATAGGACTGCTTGTGCCCTTTTCCATCTTAACCATTAGGTTGCTCCCGATAGTGTTTCTGATCAAGCTTTTGATAATATCCTCAACTTCAATGTAGGCAGGTCCTGGCACCTTTGTTAGTGGAGCGGCCGCTCTGTCTAAGGCCTTGAGCTTAGTGCTCTTGCTAATCCCTACAAGCATGTTCTTGCGCAGAACGCTGCTCTCTGAAATCTTACTTATACGGCAGTCTCTCTCTTCAAAGATCGACGCTTTGAGTGAGCCGTCTACTAATATTATTGAATTTGTAAAGTTAGTAGCAATCTCTTTCTGTACGGCTCTCTCGACGCGTACTCTTATTAGACGCTTTGCGAGGTCATCATCTAATAGAACCAGCCTTGAGAGCCGCTCTTCCAGCTCCGATTCGTGAACTGTCTTTTCGCTTAGATAGAACAACCCTGGGCCTATTTTGAAATGCATGAGTGTGTGGCCAGCGTAGGCTGTAGCCACTCCACACTTAATACCATAAAGGCTTCCATCTTCTGTCTCAGCTAGCTTGATGCTGCTAGAGTCGATAGCCGCCACGAGTGCATTCTCTTTGATCGGACGAATGGTAGTTATCGTTGTCGCACTATAGGGGTTAGATCTCATGCCCCATCCATCGACTGGCATCATTTTCTTGTCGTCATGGCAAAACACAATTTTCTTTCCTTTCAGCGCATCAAGCTTGGGAGCAAGACACTTGCTCACTGATTCCCCTATATCGAGATCCCTTAGACTCAATATGTTGTCTGAAAACAGGGCTTTTTGATTGATCATGTTGCTCAACAATATCTGCGGGCACAAGTATATTAATATTGCTCAACATGATCAATATGGTCAGCAACAGCTTTATCAATAGCAGGCTGAAAGGGATATTTAAGCAAAGATATGAGCGGCCACAGTGCTGAGGAAGTCAAGATAAGGCTAAAGCACGGTGAATGGGAGGTGGAGGTCGTGTGTATTGAGAGTAGGGTTAAGCAGGTAGTTGAAAGCGTACTCTCGAGCCTTGATACAGTTAAGATGATAGAGCCAGAAGTTCAGAACCAGATCGATGTATTGAGGCGAGAAATAGATTCTTTAAAGGCCAGACCCATCGCTGAACTTGGACTAGAGGGTCAGCAGCAACAACAGCAGAAGATGATAACCAAGAGTGGTATAACATGTAGGGGTCTATTGGAAAATCTCTGGCTCGAGGGGCATTTTATTAGTGAAAAGTCTCTTGGTGAAGTACATGAAGAGCTATCAAGGAGGGGCTACAATTATGATAGGACTGCAGTTTCGCATTCACTTACAGATATGGTGCGAGAAAACATCTTGACAAGAATAGGGACAATGCGGAATTACCGCTATATTCAGAAAAGGCCACCAAATGACACTACTGCACAGGCCTGATCTTCTTGGCTATCGTAGAATTGAGCCAGTGAATGCCTGCTGTAGTTATCCTGTATTTGCTTGGCTCTTTTTCATCACGTGCAACATGGCCGGCCTTGACCAATTCTGATATTCTGGAGCTTATGGACTTTGGATTGAGTGCCGTAGCAGCATGAATGTCTGACACCTGCATAGAGTTGTCTTGTATCTTGCCAAGGTCTTTTGCAATTCTAGCGGCTACAAGTTGGAGAGCTACTATGTCTTTATCAGACAACCTTGCATCCGCATCTAAAATTACACGAGGACCCTCTGGTGTAATCTTGATGACAGGGGAATATGTTTCGATGAGCTCCTGCGCCGAGTAGTTTAGTAGAATCTTTCTTGCAAGATCCATTGAAGGCACCTCTTTATGCAGAAAGTTCATTACAGAAGTCGTGACGGTCTCTGCAGAGCCGCTGAACTCAACTCTCACATCGCCGATCGTTACAATGACATTAACATCATTCTCAGCTTGGCTCATTATCTTCTTTTCGCTTGTAACACAAATGGCGGGCTATATATTGAATTCGTTAGATTACTCTGGCTTAAACTCTTTGTTCTTTCTTTTTCTATAGAGTAAATACGTTACCCCAAGCAATCCTCCTGATAATGCAATAGTTGATACTGTAGCGCTGATGTCACTCTCAATCGCTATGCAAGAAAACTCACCAGCGGAGCAGCCAGCAGAAAAAAAGATGCCATTCCAAGCAGAATGTGTAATCACTGAGAACCACCCCTTGCCACTAATCCATGTTCTTAAGCTAAAGAATAGGGATGGAAGTACAAAGACCAGGTTGCCAAAAGCAAGGCTGTTCACGGAAAGCGTATCTGTATTAAAAAGATGTATCGCGACCCAGATAAGTCCGGTCGCCAGGACAAAGTATGCGTTTCCAAAAATGTAGAACGGGATGCCAAAAAATATTGTTTCTTCTAATGGTCCTGCGGCGAGTACTAACAATAGTGACCTTGGGATACTCGGCTGCTCATAGTCAGGAAGAAACTGCTCAATCAAAGGAGTAATTGCAAGAAGTAAAAGAATGCCTATCCCATGGTAAAATAACAACATCTTTGTGAGGTAGCCCACTGAAGTGCGTCTATACTTGGACAGCCATGACCTCGGATGAAAGTCGGCTTTTTCTTCAACAAATCTCCCTGTCAACGGGCATAAAATGATTGTTACGTTAAAAGAGGTTTCTGCTGACTAGCTACTACATCCAATCTTCCCATGCTGACGTATAGCGTTCGATTAGCCTGCGCGCAGGTGACGACAAACTAAGCGATTTCTGCGCACGGGCAAGACAATCAACGAATAGCTTAAGGGGGCTTGGCACATTCTCCAAAGCCGTCATGTCCTTATCACAGAGTGTGGTAATCCTCTCAACACCTCTCAGATATATCTCTGAAACAAAATCTAGTATGCCCCTGATCTCCTCTGCTGGGACTGAGTCGTCCACAAGCTGCTTTTCTATGCTTGCAGAATTGATAGAAAGGGATTCGATGTAAATTTCCCTAGTAGACTTGGGTTTGTACATTTTATTACTTACTTGTTGACCATCTTGCTCATCTTATCTTTCAGCATCGCATTTATCTTTTGACCGTTGGCTTTGCCCCTATATTCTGCCATCGCCCTTCCCATAAGTGTACTCAATGCATTCGCGCCCTTTTCTCTGATTATTGCCATGTTGTTGCTTATTACCCTGTCAAGTCCTTTGCTCAGTTCTTCGTCGCTTATTGAAGACGCACCTACTGCCTTGATGGCTTCATTTACATTCAGTTGTTCATTGCTAATCGTTACTATGGCTCCATGGCCACAGTTGTCGCACTTGTATTTCCGTATTTGGCTAGTAACCCTGCTGCCTGTTTTCGACTCTGTGTTATTACTCGCAAACTCTGGCCGCATATTCCCGATTTTGCATTTTTCGCATTTATGGCCTTTAATCATCTTTTCAAATATCAAGACAACCGATTCCTTTGGTATAGAGCCCCTATCAAGCTCCTTAAAGACATTTTTTATCTCATTATCTGTCAAGACGGAACCATCTAATCCTTGTCTTTGCAAGTTGGTGAGATCCTCTGTCAACTTGGCTGCGATAAATGTTGGCTCTATATTGGTCTCGCCTGCAATCTCCTCAAACACGTTAAGGTAGTCAGAGTCAAAGATCTGACTTGCCAACTTCATGTTGAGATTGTATTTCTTGGCAAGCGAATCCACAATCTCATCCCATTGCCTTGGAACCTTATTTGCAAGCGATACAAGTATCGAGTCAGTGATCGGAATGGGCAATATGTCTGTCTCAGGGTACATCCTTGCTACACCAGGCCTCGGCCTTAAGAACACCGTGCTGCCCTCCGGAGTTGCAGCGCGAGTTTCAGCAGGAACGCCCTCAACTGCAGCCTTAAGCCGCCGAATTATTGCATCAGAAGCGAATTTGACTTTATCGTTTGGACCACCTAAGATAACGAAAGCATCATTGACATTCATTTGCAGTCTTTGCTTAACTGCTATAACTTCTTCCTCTGTTATTCCATAATTTGGAAGCTCGTCTGAATGGAATACTCCATCTATATCATAAAACTTGACTAGCTTGCCGAGCTCTCTTCCAAGTCTGATGTTATTATAGGGTTCGAAGCCGATCATGCCTGCAAACCCTGGTACCTTTATTGCTATGATGTGCCCTCCGTCTTCAAGAATCTTTTTAACAATTCTTGAAGATGCTTTGTTGTTAAGAATGTCAGAGACATCTTCAATTCTATCTCCTACTTTTTTGATATCAATATTCTTTTCTTTCAATTTCTGCGAGATTACTATTAAGCCATATTGCCGATGCATCTCATGTTCAATTACTTTTATCAGCTGATCGAGCTGCTGCACACCTTTGACCTCCACCACCGCACCATTTTGCACTGAGATGTTTATGTCCTGCCTGATGCTGCCAAGCCCCCGTGCAACGCGCTTGCTTGCTCGAAGTAGCCTACCCAACGTAAGGGCAACCTGCATGATTTCGCTAGGTTTGCCCGTCACAGGTTCAAGCGCAATTTCGACAAGTGGTACGCCCAGTCTGTCAAGGCCGAACTTGCGCACTCCCTTTTCATCGCCTATCAATTTAGCCGCATCTTCTTCAAGACAGATGCTTTGAACTCCAACCGGCTTGCCTGCAATGTCCAGATATCCTCCAGAGGCAACAAGCATGGTGCGCTGAAAACCTGTAGTATTTGATCCATCTATTACTATCTTACGCATGACATGGATCTCATCCATGACTTTAGAATGTAGTGCAAGCGAAAATATCAGCGCACTTTCAAGTGCTTCTTTGCTGACATCATGCGGAGGTTCCTCGTCAGCCTCTACAAGGCAGCTAGAACCTAGAGCAGCCTGATATTTTACGGTGTGCATCTTGGAAAACTCGAACATTGCCGCTGGGTCATACCCGCCAAGCTCGCTTTGAGTTGGACGCAATTTGCGTACAAACGAACTATCATATTCCTTAGCTTCTTCGCAGCTGCAGTTGCAGAATAGCTTGCTATTTGTGGCTAGTTGCTGATGTATTTCAAATCCGACTTTCAGGTCTAAATATTCATGATGTAGAGGAGAGGCCACTGAATAAAAGTTTCCTTAACACACGTATTAAGCCTTGCCAGTCATGTTCGATCAACTTATGAAAACACTCTGTTTGTATTCCATTCAGGATGGAATGGTTGCTTTGTTGATATACTCTATCTTACTTATCCTGTATCGGGATGATATCTGAAATTTCCTTTGCAAGGTTTTCTTGCATTATTTTTTTGGCAGCTTCTGCATCTTCACTATTTGCCAGCGCCCACATTGCTTTGACCGTAGCAGTCTCAGAAATCATATCAGATAGAGGTATCACGCCGATATCGAGTAAGTCTCTGCCAGTATCATAGACCGTCATCCTCACACGTCCCCAAACACATTGTGATGTCATGCATACAATGAGACCTGCGTCAACAGCCTTTTTAAGAGCGGGAAAGCACTGCTTGCCTACATGCCCCAGTCCTGTTCCTTCAAAAACTATAGCCCTGTACCTTACATTAATCGCATGCTCAATGAGTATAGGATCGAAGCCGGGATAGTATTTCAGCAATATGACCCTGTCCTCAAATCTTGTCTTTACTTCAAAAGGCTTATCGCTGAATATTTCTAACAGCCCCTTTTGGCCTTTCTCTTGCATCTCTATTTCGTTGTTCTTGACAAGCGCTACAGGACTCATATCAATTGATTCAAAAGCATCTCTCCTGCTTGTGTGATTCTTCCTTACTCTTGTCCCCGCATGGCATGCAATGATGTCATCTGAAGTGCCAGCATGCATTGCAACAAATACACCGGCATATTTTGACTCTGCTGCAAATATAGTCGCACCAAGCAAATTCAAGGCAGCGTCAGATGACGGCCTATCAGATGAGCGCTGCGCACCGACAAGCACCACTGGAACCGGCAAGTTCTGGAGTGCAAAGCTTAGAGCAGCTGCAGTATAATGCATAGTGTCAGTTCCATGGGTTATCACGATGCCCCTGTACTTGTCTGTCTTGATTTTTTCTGCGACTTTTTCTGCTATCACTGTCCAGTGTTCCGGTCTAAGGTTCTCGCTGTACTCGCTCATCAATACTTCGGGGTCAATTGATGCATGATTCGCAAGCTCTGGTACTGATGCATACAATTCATCAGCAGAAAGGGCTGCATGCACGCCGCCAGTGCGATAATCTATCTTGCTTGCTATTGTCCCACCAGTGCTTATCAAGGCAATCTTTGGCAAATTTTGGTTAGTAGAAACTCTCGAGGTTATGACAGAGGCGGCAGCTTCTTCTTTGCCTTTGTCTGACAATTTTGTTATGGATTTTATTTTTTCGGTATGTATTCCAGTATTATATCCGCTTCTTAATTTGATGACAATGTACTCATCGCCAACAGATTCATAGCGCGGCATCAATAGGCCAGTTACCGCGCCTTCATCGGTAGTAATCTTGATGCTATCGCCAACCGAAATGTTGTACTTTGATAGAAGCTTGGGACGCGTTTCTTCCATATATCCCCCACTATTGTCGTGCTTTGTCAATGCTAACGAAGTCAATTGCTAAATATATTAACAAATCTTTTTTCTAGCTAAGAAAGAGTGTCCTAGCTCCATCTACTATGAATTGGACAGCTATAGCAGCAATTAGTACCGCAAAAACCCTAGTAACAATAATTGAGCCCCTCCTTCCAATTAATCTGTAAATCCTATCGGTGTACTTTAATACAACGTATGTTACACCTATCACTATCATGATCGATAAAGCAGTTACGATTAGACCTGCGGTCTGAAATGAGATTATGACTGATGTTATAGCGCCAGGGCCTGCAAGCAGGGGAAACGCCAAGGGGACAACACCTGATTCACCCTGCGTCCCTGCACCTGCAAATCTCCACTCCCCATGTGTAAGAAGCTCAATTGATACAATAAAAAGCAGTATGCCGCCAGCAACCATAAAGCTGGAGATAGTGATGCTAAAGATGGATAATATCTGCGTGCCGGCCACCGCAAATACAAAGAGCAAACCCGCTGCAGTTATGATCGCAGTCTTGGTGACAGATGCCCTTTCTGTCCTTTCCATCTTTTGTGTGAGTGCAATAAATACGGGCACATTTCCAACTGGATCGATGACTACAAAGAGTGCTATTGTTGATCTGATTAGATCTGTAAGAAAAGTAGAAGAGAAGTGGTCCACTTTGGTATTGACTTAGACGTATTAGTATTAACTGTGTTCAGTTATCGCGATGTTTCTTGATTCTAGTATCTTTAGAATCGCCTTTTCGATGTCTTGCTCAGTAATATATCCAAAATCCCATGCGTCGATAAAATTCAGAAAGTCGCTTTCCAGCATCTTTGCTGTATCCTGAAATTCTGCCATCCTATCCAACGTATCTGGCGACCTGTAGCCTTTCGCCACCATGATAGGACAGCGATGGTCTTTCTCAATTGGAATATACCAGGCATTTTTGGCAAACCTGTAATGACCGTCAGATATCATGGTATACATGCGCATTAGCTCTTCATTCGTTAACTTTTGCAGGTCAATATACCACGATTCATTAACAAAGCTTGAAGCTGGCCGTCCTCCATCCTTACCACCATTCTTATTGCCAAACAATATCGATTACATTTTATGGTCAGTCAGCTAGAAATATATTATTTTCTACTTATGTGATATGACCTAGCAGATCTCTTCGCGAAAGCGCCTTGACCCTTTCAACACCATTTATTTCCTTTATTACTTTTGACACAGACATTGGAACAAGATCTTCCCAAATTTCTTCCGCAGCCATTCTTCTTCTAATTTCGGTAGCCCTCATCTCATTGCGCCTATAAAGAGGCGCTTCAATTGCCTTGACGCCTTGCTCGCGAAACAGCATGAGTGTAAATAGGTCATTTGCAAAGACAACATCGTATTTTGGTACAAGCATATCCACTTGGTGGGTCCAAAGTGAGTGCACATCAGTATCTGGAATAGGGATTATGAGTATCCGCCGGACATCTGTTTCGCTATCGATATCGAGGGATTCTTTTATCATCCTGATCCTCTCACCCGCTGTGAACGGATTTCTAGGTTCATGACTCTTCTGTGCACTTCCGACTACTATCACGAGATGTTCGACCTTCTCCAACGCAAATTTAACAGTGGCAAGGTGCCCTTTATGGAACGGCTGGAATCTGCCAATGAAAAGACCATTAGTCAACAGCGATATGCTGGGATCGACGCTATTTTAAAGATATTTTAGGAGATATGGCCAGTTCAAAATGTTATAGTAAGTGGGTAACACCTTCGCCTTAATGTTCCCCAGAATCAGCTAACCTATTTTCGATTGATCATCCCTAGCTTTTCTCTGAGTGTTTGTGAACAAAAAGAGAGAAATCTATTCGTATATACACATGAACTCTGTCTGTTTACATTTAGATCATTCAAAGACGATCACAACTACGCTACAATTAAGATACTATACAGTCAACATGTTTCTCTAAAAAATTTAGATAGTTAAAATGAATCTATGCTTTCCGCTATTTTCTTGCTCTGATTATCGTTTTTATGTCATACCCCTGTGGTCATAGCATCAGATCCCGTAGCACTGGTGGATGTTGTTGCTTTCTTGCTTACTCGCCTTCTTTTAGTTGCCGCTGATGCGCGACCCCCTTTTTTGCCTCCTTTTCTTCCAGCTGCCGCTTTTTTGGACCTTGTTTTTGCTGGACTCTTTGATTTTGCTTTTGCCATATATTGTTATTGTTTTTAAGTTAGCACTACCTTATTAGATCATATGGTGAAATCTACTGAATTGTCCATTTATTTATTAATCAGGTATAATAGTTATATTATATTATAACCGTATTATTTTAATAAAAATTCGAAGCGCAATTCAGATGCCTGCCGTTTGTAGACGTAAATTAGTATTATATGATGCCGTTATAATACTTCTTAAGACTTTGCCTGCTTGAAAGTTGACTGATTAGTTATTGATTTGAGCATACAACATTCTTTGAGTGCAAAAGGAAAATTGGGAAAGAAGGTTCTAAATCCTGTTGTTCAGTCTTCTGGTGTGCAATAATATCAAAAGCTTTTGGCTGTATTACTCTTCTCATGAAGCATTAATGAATTGAATCTCTGTCTTTGTTTGTACACCATTTTCTTGGGCTGACCTATCTTCTCTTGTGTGTTGCAGAATCCCTTGTATGGAAAAAAATTATAGTCTGTAGTCTTTTTTGACTCCCATTTCCTCTTCTCTGTCTGATAACTTTATTGTTTTAGGGCGGGGTCCCTGCTATTCTTTCTGCTAATATTTGCCCCAAGCTGGGAGTACCCGTGTCGTCGACCGTTGCTTCTCCTTCTTCTACGTCAGCATCATCAGCACCGTTCGTATCACCATTATCTGTAGTAGCGACCGTTGCTTCTCCTTCTTCTCCTTCTTCTCCTTCTTCTTCGTCAGCATCAATTGGTAGACTTTCAGGAACTATTCTGAATATTGAGCCACCATCATCTTGAAATGTTAGTATGTAGAGATATCCATCTGGCCCAACTTTAACATCTGTAATTCCTCCAAATCCTGTTCCAAATAATATGTCATCGACTTCGTCTCCTGGATCTAGCGCTCTATCTGCCAAGCCTCCCCCTAGTATAAGCTGTGTTCTATTTTCATTTAAGTCAAAATGGTATAGATTGCCATTATTATAATCGCCTACAAACAAATCGTTTTGATATGCCGCACCCAGTGCACTTGAATTAAGGAAGTCTAGCCCCGTTGGAGCAACAGTTTGTTGCCATGTGAATTCTGGATCGCTATACCTGCCCCTGTCATCAAAATGTACCAAGTCTTCTTCTATATCTACATCCACTGCACGTTCAGCCAAGCCTGATAAGTCTCTCCAGCCGCTGTTAAAACCTGGCTCCACAAGGTTGAGCTCATCATAATTCTCCCCGCCATTTTCTGTATCCCATAGGTTGCCAGTTATAGGGTCAAATTCCATGCCGAAACTTTGCCTCATGCCATATCCATAATATAGGTTTAGAGGAATTTCGTCACTAATGATGCCCTGGATGTTTGCTACTTGGCCATCCTGTGGTATTCTGATTACTCCACTAGTGCCATCCGGTGATGGACCATCCTCAAAGTTTTGAGACTGTGTTTCGTGGTGATCTACAGTACCGATGACCACATAGACATTGTTATCTGGACCGATGACAACTGGCCCTCCGTGATAGCGAGGACCCGGTGTGGCCGGAAGGTCTAGCAGCAATGTCTCATTCGTTAATTGTAATCCTTCAATCCCCTGAGTTATGCTGTATCTGTAAAGACGAGTGCCTGAGGGTTCGATGCCACCGCTCCAATCGTCTCCATCTTCACCTCCACCTGATTCCGTGAAGAATAGATAGACATATCGTTGATTGTTAGTACCTGTGCCATTCGTATTAGAAATATCAATTCCTAACAAACCTCTTTCGTCATTATTTGCCACTTCAACATCAATTACGGGCTCCTCCTCCAATTCGCCGTCAACAACCCTCTGCACTAGGCCAGAATCTTTTTCAGTGACCAAGATGTCATTAACGCCTAAAAAGGCCATCGATGTAGGAAGTTCTAGACCTTCATAGACTGTTTCAATTCTGAGATTAGGGTCATTTACCTCAGGTGACGGAGGAGGTCGATTATGTAAAATGTGTTGTGCTGCGGCACCTCTCAGAAGTGTTGGTTGGTCAATAAAAATAGTAAGGGCTGGCGGGGATATCAATAACAGGCCCGAGATCAATAATGTAAGAGAGAATGTAATACTTTTTGGTAGATACATTATTCCCAATAAAGCAGTCCCTGTATACCAACTTATTAACCCTTAGGATCTCCCTCTCTGGTAAAATTAACCTAATACGCACTATGAAAGCTAACTACTAATTTAAAGATGCATCGCGATTCCACGCTTGCGTGTAAAGATTAGAATATTATTGATTGAACGTTAAGTGTTATTATTATTGTTCCGGTGTTGCCCTATCTGCTATTTTCTTGTGATTATCTTTATTGATAAGGGAAGGATATGAGGTAGCAGTCCCACAACTCGATTTTCACAGTATAAAATTACCAAAGATTATCTTCTAGCAACTAGTATTATGTAGCTGAAACTGAAATATCTTAACCTGGTTCCAGAAGTCGGTTATACAATACACAATTCTACGATGAGTGTTTTCTCCAAATAATCGCTCATTGATGGCTGTCTATTCGCATGGCCTTACTTAAGGCCAAAGTTCACTGAAAATGAACCAAACAAATTTTAATATATGCCTATATCATGCTCTACCCTCGGTAGAGTATTAATTGTCCGTAGATATGGCAGTGAAAGTTCTCGATGAGAGTCTTGGAAAAGTTGTTCTTATCAAGCTTAAGGGTGGCAAAGTCATCAGAGGAAACCTTCACGGTTTCGATCAGCATATGAACCTGTTGCTTGAAGATTCAGTAGAAATTCTGGAAGAAGGCAAGTCTAATGAGCTGGGCACTATCGTTGTCAGAGGGGACAATGTAGTCATTATCTCACCACCTCCAAAATAGTCTAAGGACGGGCTGAGTGGAAAATGACAAAAGGCACTACATCGATGGGCAAGTTCACTCGTAAAAAGACCCATATACGATGCAGAAGGTGTGGCCACAATTCATACCATAAGCGAGGTAAGAGGTGCGCAAAGTGTGGCTATCCAGACCCAAGAATTCGCAAATACGAATGGATTAAGCGACAGGTCATCTGATATATATCAGAAAAAGCTTTTCTTTTAGAAAGTCTTGGCAAACCTCATAGAATGTCCGCAGAAATTATCCTCATAGCCGGCTCATCCTTCGCAGGCGTAATATCAGCTGTATTTTTAAATAAGCTCTTTAGGATCAGATTTGACAGTAAAAAGCATAGCCGGTCTCCATCATCTCGTGCCTCCATACGGGCCGAACTTGTATCTTTTCTATTCGAAAAGAACCTCACATCTGAAGCGATTACTCGTGTATATGAAGCAGCTCAAGAGGGGCGCATCGATAGATTAGAGCGTGACAAACTGTTGCTAAAATATAAACAACAGCTTGATTCACTCAACGAAAAGATTGCATACATTCAACCTTTGGCAGACTTTTCGGACCTTAAGGAACTACGCAATAGCCTTGTTTCGTTTGTTGAGGACCGGATTTCTGCCCTTGACAAAAAGTTGTTAGATCTTTCTAAATCCAACCCTCATTCTTCTCCTTCCCAAGATGATATTGACTCAAAAGTGAACAAGATATTTGCAGAAAGCTCAAAGGTGGAATCTGCTACTCCTATGGGGCCAAAAATGTTTAAAACTGACGAACAAAGTATTGAGCAGTTGCATAAGGAGATAGTTCAAGCACTAAGACACCTTGAACAGGTTGAGATAGACAAGGACTAATGGGTTTATATTTAAATCCTTTAATAAGGATTGAAATACGCTGCGTTGCAGCATTTCTTTCTTCTCCTTCTCCTTCTCCTTCTTATATCTTATTTATCCATATCCATAAATCTCTAAACTGTATGATGTAAGTTTATGCCTTATCCTATATAGAAAAGCAAATAGTATGGAAAATTCCCGCTTATTCAATTGGTAGCACGCATAATCGATGGCAAAGTCGTGTCAGCAGATGTAAAATCTAGAGTTATGGGAGCGGTTCGAGAATTGAAGGCGGTTGGCGTTCAGCCCTGCCTTGCGACTGTGCTGGTCGGAGATGATCCTGCATCTGCAACCTACGTTGGAAGTAAGCATAAGGATGCAAAAGAGGTAGGTATCATTACAAGGGATCATAGACTTGCAGCTACCTTTAAGCAGAATGAGCTGCGCGAGTTAGTACAACTCCTAAATAATGATCCTGCAGTCCATGGTATTTTGGTACAACTACCTCTGCCGTCTCATATTCATGAATTTGATATCCTCACTTCACTAAACCCACTAAAGGATGTGGACGGCTTGACACCGTACAACATTGGCATGCTGCAGAGTGGTATTGCAGCGCTTAAGCCCTGTACACCTTCTGGTATAATGGAGCTTCTAGATTATTATAAAATAGATATATCTGGGATGGATGTAGTAATTGTAAACCGCAGTAACTTGGTGGGGAAACCGCTTTTAACCTTGATGCTGGAACGAGATGCCACAGTGACAATCTGTCATTCAAAGACAAAAGACCTGAACGAAAAGCTACGCAATGCAGATCTGGTTGTTACTGCAGTGGGTAATCGTCAGCGCTTTACCCTTACTGCAAACATGGTAAAGGAAGATGTGGTCATTATTGATGTTGGGATAGCTCGGCTTAATGGTAGGTTGACTGGGGACCTTGATTTTGACTCTGTAAAGCAAAAAGCATCCTGGATAACGCCGGTACCTGGTGGAGTAGGCCTTATGACTCGAGCAATGCTTTTGAAAAATACCGTGACTGCTGCTTCTCTTATAACACTAGAGAGATGAGTATGTAACTGCTGCGAGGAAAAAAAGAAATCCGACAAGAGATGCTTAAAATGCGCAACATGCTAAATTCCCAAGAGGTTACAAAAAGGAGCAAAACCATACAAGAGTTTGTAATTAACACTGAGGAGTTTCAGTGGGCAGAGGTCGTTGGAGCTTACTTTGCAATTGGTTCTGAGGTAATGACAGAGTTGATAATTGGGCGTGCAAAAATGTTGGGCAAAAAGATCGCACTGCCACGAGTCGAAGAAGACAAGATCGCATTTTATGAGCTCCAGTTGACAAATACCTTAGTCAAGGGTAGGTTCGGTATCATGGAACCTCCACCATATGAGCCTATGGATAAGATCGATATGCTAGTCGTTCCTGGTATTGCTTTTGACAAGAAGGGCAACCGTGTTGGATATGGTAAGGGATTTTATGACAGGTTATTAGCTAGCAAACGAACAAAATTTTCTATTGGGCTTGCATATTCATTTCAATTAATTGAGAATCTGCCATATGACCTGTATGACAAAAGACTAGACGCAATTGCTAGTGAGGATGCCATTCATTATGTCTAGTGACGTATTGCCCTTCTTGCAATATCTCTTCTATAATATTGCTCATCTTTTCCCCACCGTATTTTTCGGACAGCAGAATAGGCGTTATCTATTGCAGTGGTTGCATCTTCTCCAAGTGCAGTTACACCTAATACTCGCCCACCATTAGTCACAATCCTGCCCTGCGAATCCCTTGTTGTACCTGCATGGAAAACCATGACATGCGGCCCAAAGTCAGAGTTAAGACCTTCTATGACTTTGCCTTTTTCATAACTGCCCGGATACCCTCTTGCAGCCATTACCACACACACAGCGGTCTGATCTCTCCATTCTATCTGGGGCATTAACTCGAGTCTCCCATCCACTGCTGCATCAATGTAGTCATAAAGGTCAGATTTCATCCTCATCATTATTGGCTGGCACTCTGGATCGCCCATTCTTGCATTGAATTCAAGCACATAGGGCTTTCTTGTTGTTTTATCAAGCATTATGCCTGCATAGAGGAAGCCCTTGAACGGAGTGCCACGATTCTTTATTGCAATCACTGCTGGCTCCATCACGTCTTTTACTATTTCTTCATGAAGGTCGCTATCAATTACTGGCGCTGGAGAATACGCTCCCATGCCGCCAGTGTTGGGACCTTTATCGTCATCAAATATACGCTTGTGATCTTGGCTTGGCACCAGAGGCATTACTGTTTTGCCATCGCAAAGAGCAATGATTGATACCTCTTCGCCAGAAAGGCGCTCTTCAATGACTACTTTAGTGCCAGCAGCTCCAAACTCATTTTTGGTGAGCATGTTCTCAATAGCTGCAATAGCTTGATCGGTACTATCACACACCACTACACCTTTGCCTGCTGCAAGACCATTTGCCTTGATTACTAAGGGTCCGCTCTGCTTAATGACATAATCTTTGGCCTTTTCCGGGTCAGTGAATATTTCAAATTTAGGAGTTCTGATGCCTATATCGCGCATGAACTCTTTCGCAAAAGCCTTGCTTGTTTCGAGCCTAGCTGGTTCTTTCCTGGGCCCGAAAATACGCAGACCTTCTTTTTCAAAGGCATCAACGATTCCGAGTGACAGCGGCTCTTCAGGGCCGACAATCGTCAGCAGGTTACTCTGACGCTTTGCAAATGATAACAATTTATCGATATCATTATGCTTGATATCTATGTTTTCAGATGTACCTCCATTGCCTGGAGCAAAATAGATCTTTCCCACATGCTTGCTCTGTGAAATCTTCCAACCGATAGCATGCTCTCTACTACCAAAACCAACAATGAGAACGTTATCAGAAGAGGTCACAACGATGCCAAAAGATATTCGGCTAATAAACTGTTTGATTATGATTCTCTTACTTTTTTCGTTTCCCCTTTTAAGCGATATGGGTGTCTACTGTGCATGGGTCCAGAGCAGGCTATTGCATCGGATAGAGGGCGCGCTCGAAGAGGACTTGCGTCTGCCAACGAAGAGACGAGACAAAGAGTAGCACGTAAAGGAGGCATCGCACCACACCAAAAAAGGGGCCTTGCTGCGGCAAACTCAGAAACCAGACTAAGGGTCGCCAAGGCAGGTGGAGAAGCACGAGCTAATGATAGAGAGGGCCTAAGCGAGGCTGGAAGACGAGGAGGCGAGGTCGTTAAGGAGCGTTATGGCGCAGAATTTTACCGAGAAATAGGAGAAAAGGGTGGCGGGGCTGTCAAGGAGCGTTATGGCGCAGAATTTTACAGTGAGATAGGCAAGCGGGGTGGCGAGACTGTCAAACAGGAGCGCGGAGCAGAATACTACAGTACTATTGGAAGAAAGGGTGGCGAAGCAAGGACCACCTTAGAAAAGCCCGAAGTGCATCCGAATCAGCAGGAACCGTCTGATACCACGCAGCCAACTGCTACTAGTACCCAAGTATCAAGTACGGCTTAGGACGGTTATGTTATCATCTGTAATTGCCTTCAAAAAGCCCATATATTCACTATCATCGAACTCTATGGTTGTGAATGCTCTTTGTTCTATAGCTTTTATGACGCTCTTTAGATGATAGCAATCTTGTCCTCGTGATAATGTGTTAAAATAGAAGTCATTGCATGAGCAAAAGCGAAGTTCTGGATCTGTCCAGTATTCATTGTCTCTCCCTATAACAATCCATAACTTTTTACCACTTGACAGAAACAACATCTGTTTGACACTACCTGAGCTTACTAAGAAGTCCACTTTAGACTGCACGGCTTAACTTATTTGCCCAATCGGCGTATAAAAAGTGTGAAGAAGTATGAAGATAAGACCAATTCACCCCCACGCTGCAATTTTGCTAGAAGAAGATGAAGGCAGAAAATACATTACAGTATCTGACTTGCATATCGGGCTTGAAGCAGAACTGTCGGCAAAGGGGATAACAGTCAGTTCAACCCTTGTCTCTGACATGATTGTTGAACTATCAGATCTTGTCCAGTCAGAGCACGCAGACAGTATCATACTGCTCGGTGACATCAAGCACTCGGTTGGTGCAATAAGCAAGCAAGAGTGGGATACTGTGCCCATTTTCTTAAAGCAGCTCTCGACCAAGGCAGATGTATATCTTGTGCCTGGCAATCATGATGGCAATATTAGACATCTAGTTCCAATGAATGTAAACATGATAACCAGCAAGGGGATGATGCTAGACGATACGCTTTTGGTGCATGGCCATAGTATGCCTTCTGATATTCGAGGACACGTCAAGCGAATAGTGATGGGGCATATACATCCAGTATTCTTAAAGAAAGGGAGTGTGATAAACGGCGAGCGCGTATGGCTATATTTTCAGGCAAGAAAGGAAGATATTTTTGCCGAGAAGGGGATAGTTGACATTGTAGTGGTGCCGACTTTTAACCCCTATCTTTATGCTACTGGCGAAAAATTATATCGCAAGTCCATTTCACCTATAACCACAAGAGTGATGCAACATGGTGTGATAAAGTGCATTGTTGTAACGCTTGACGGCTCAATTGTAGGAGATGCAGCAGTTCTTTCGCACATTTTATGAATGAATATAATATTCCAATACTGGATTGGATCTGCTTAAAGCTTAACTATTTTGATTCTTGATTGGAGTAAGATATACCCTATCTTTCTCTAAATGGAGACTGCTTATAGAGCAAAATATCCTAAATCCTATAACTATCGAGCACTATAGAATAATGAAGTGAACGAGAGACCCGCGCTGGGTTTAATCGTGGTAGCTGCTGCCGGATTTCTTGGAATAGTGTTTGACATCAATTCAGTTTTTGGATTTGCTGCAGAAAGCTTTCTTACTATAGAGAGATCTTCTATTGTAACAACAGATGATGGTGACGACGGTGATGGTGAACTCACAGCTGAATTGGACGTCGAAGGGGTGCAAATACCAACTAATGGAACCCACGGAGCATTCGGTTATGGACTGATTACAGACGATGGAGATGAAACTATCTTAGTTGCGCACACGCACCCCGGATTACTGGACAGCGAAGCTCAGAGATACATTGAGGATCCAAATTGGCATAACCATTTTGTGAAGTTTGGTGATGTAGAGCAATGTGGGGAAGATCAAGGGATTGTAGACATCTCATGGCAGTCTCCCGGAGAGGTAGGAATCGATGATAACATTGTAAGGATCAGCGATGTACCAACTGACGAATTTGAAGGATGGCACAGCAGTATGACTGGCGAATCTCTTTCATTCACTCTGGGCGAAGCTGTATCTGATGTTATTTCGTTCAAATTAGACTCAGTGTTTGGAGATGATGGACTGGAAGCTGTATGTGTAACTGATATAAGGTCCGCAGAAGAAGTAGTGAACCTAGATTAGAGTCGTTTGTTTTTGTAAGACTGTCATAGTGGATATTATATAAAACGCTGCTGTGGCATATGCGGCAAAAAGCTAAAGTTCGCTAGAACAATCGAGAACCACTTGACATGCTGCTGCTCCTGTATAATAGTTAATGCAAGTAAGTTGCATAAATTACAGCATATCCGACTGATTTTGATTTACTGCTTTTACTGTTGCTTTTGCTGATTTTGCTTTTGATTTTGTTACAGATAGCAGTGATGATAATGGTGGTGACGAGCTAGATGATTGCAAATTTGTAGCCGTTGCTGCGACTACAGCATGTCTGTCATCCTTCCCGTATAAAAAGCGGTTGATTATAAAGGGCCACGACTGTCTGACAATATGTTAGACAAGATTGAACCTAATTGTGAGATAAGACAAAAGATTGATGAAATAATATAGCTTATACCATGAGGTTATGATCTAAGTTTTCTGGTACCGCTAGTTATTCCAACTTGGCGTAATTTTTAAGCGGCACCACCGTAGGGGTATTATCACGGAGCCATTGGAGTGTCTTGATAAACGAACTTGCTGCTTCAAATGTTGTTAAAACGGGTATGCCCATTTCAACTGCTTTTCTTCTTATTTGGTACTCATCATATAACATGCCTACATACTTTTCGATCGTAGATGTGGCTGGAATGTTTATGATAAAGTTGATCTTACGTTCGTACAGTAGGTCCGCAATATTGGGCTTGCGATCCGGTTCACTTATCTTATAGACGAGTTGTGTGTCCTTAAAATTATTATTTTCTATGAATTCTGCCGTATGCTCTGTAGCCATAATCCGATAGTTCATCGAGTTAATGAGCGATATTATGGGCAGCAATTTCTCCTTGTTCTTTTGTCCCCCCACGGTTATTAGTGCCGATCCTGAAAGTGGCAGAGAATAGCCGGCTGCCATGTATGCTTTAGATAATGCATCATAGAAACTATTGCCAAAGCATGCAACTTCGCCAGTTGACTGCATCTCTACTCCAAGCACAACATCTGAACCTTCAAGCTGCATGAATGAGAACTGAGGCACTTTGATTCCAAAACCTGTAGCCTTGAGCCAACGGTCTCTAGCAGTGGGCGGAAGCCGTTTACCAATCATTGCTTTTGCAGCAAGGTTGATGATGTTATAACCCACAAACTTGGATACAAAAGGCATCGAGCGAGATGCCCTAACATTTGCCTCTATTACAAGCACTTCTTCATCCTTAATGAGGTACTGGATGTTAAAAGGACCTTTGACTTTAAGGGCCTTTCCTATCTTGACGCTGTAGTCTGTGATTGTGTCAATTGTCTTCCTGTCAAGCCTCCAAGGAGGTATACACATCATTGCGTCGCCTGAATGGACACCGGCATTGTCAATGTGCTCGATAATAGAGCCAATGATAACTTCGTTGCTGTCTGACACTGCATCTACTTCGACTTCTGCAGCATCCTGGAGGAACTTACTGATGACGACTGGATGATCAGGGCTGATGTTTGTTGCGTCAGTTAAAAATCCCTCAAGCTGCTGCTCGCCCCATACTACCTTCATTGCTGCGCCTGAAAGTACATAGGATGGTCTGACAAGCACTGGATAACCAACAGTGTCCGCAAATTCCTTAGCTTCAGCAAGTGATGTGAATTTTCTCCATGCTGGCTGCTTTATCTTGAGTGAATCAAGCAGCTGTCCAAACTTGGCCCTGTCTTCGGCTTTATCAACATTTTCGCTGCTAGTGCCGACAATATTGATACCGCATTTTGCCAACTTGGGTGTTAGGTTGTTTGCAGTCTGACCTCCAACACATGTGACTACTCCTGTTGGCCTTTCTTTCTCGCAGATGTCTAGCACACGTTCTAGTGTCAACTCTTCGAAGTAAAGCCTGTCGCAAATATCATAGTCAGTTGAGACAGTTTCCGGGTTGCAATTGATAACTGAAATTTCCTTGACACCATTTTCTTTGAGGGCCCAAACTGTGTTGACAGTTCCCCAGTCAAATTCGACGCTACTTCCGATCCTGTATGGGCCAGCGCCAAGCACTATCATCCTACTCTTGTTACTGTCCTTTACTTTGATATCGTCAGTCTCACCTCCGTAGGACAAATAGAGGTAGTTAGTCTTGGCTGGCCATTCAGCAGCTAAAGTGTCTATCTGCTTTACTGCTGGCCTGATATTAAATTTCTGTCGCAGATTACGAACTTGCATTTCTTCAAGATTGAGACAGCGGGCCAACTGTTTGTCTGAAAATCCCATTTTTTTTGCTTTCTTTATGAGCCGCTCATCAAAGCTATTGGATTTACGTCCGATCTCATCTTCCATATCGACTATATTTTTTATTTTGAGCAAAAACCATGGATCGATTCCTGACAACTGATTGATGCGTGCGATAGTCAATCCTGCCTTTATGGACTCGACTACTGCAAATATGATCTCGTCTGTTGGATGTATAAGCGCCTGCTCGATCCTCTCAACATCTTCTGCTTTGGACTGATGTGCCAAATTTGAATTTGAATTTGAATTTGCGACAAGGCCGTCTTTGCCTATGTCGCACATCCTAATCGCCTTTTGCACCACTTCTTCAAAGGTTCTGCCAATAGCCATTACTTCGCCAACCGACTTCATTGTGGTACCAAGCTTACGCTTAACAAGTTCAAACTTCGAAAAATCCCATCGTGGCATTTTGAGCACAACATAATCAAGTGATGGCTCAAAGCATGCCGTCGTAACTTTGGTGATCTTGTTAATGAGTTCTGGCAATGAATACCCTAGGGCAATCTTGGCCGCCATGTACGCAAGAGGGTAACCGGTTGCCTTACTTGCAAGGGCCGATGATCGAGATAGTCTTGCATTTATTTCGATAGCAGCAAACTGTTCTGACATAGGGTCAAGGCAAAACTGGATGTTGCACTCTCCAACAATGTCGCAGTAGCTGGTTCCCCTGATGGCAGCTGAGCGCAGCATGTGATACTCATAGTTATTGAGCGTCTGAGATGGCGCGATGACTATATTATCGCCAGTGTGGACACGCATTGCAAGTACATTTTCCATATTGCATACAATCACACTATTCCCATTGTAATCACGCATGACTTCGTATTCAATTTGCTTCCAGTGCCCGACATAGTGCTCTATCAAAACTTGATGTACCATGCTGAGGTTAAGACCCCTCTGCACAATTTCCTGGAGTTCATATTCATTGTGTGCAACACCTCCTCCCCTACCTCCCAACGTGTACGCTACTCTAACGATGACTGGGTAGCCAATGTCTTTGGCTGCCCTGAAGGCTTCTTGCAGTGAATTGACCGCAAAACTCTGTAGCACTGGCACGTCGCTCTTTATCATAGCTTCCTTGAACCGTTGTCTGTCTTCAGTGATGTTGATACCCTTAATAGGCGTGCCAAGAACCCTTATGTTATATTTTTGTAGGATGCCCTGCTCATAAAGTGAGACACCGCAGTTTAGGGCAGTCTGACCTCCAAACCCCAACATTATTGAATCAGGCCGCTCTATCTCGATAACCCTCTCAACGTAGCTTGTATTAATTGGAATAGGGTATACTTTATCTGCAAAACGAGTGTCGGTTTGAATCGTCGCAATGTTAGGATTTATTAGAATACTCTTTATTTCTTCCTCGGCGAGTGCCTTGAGGCATTGGGAACCGGAGTAGTCGAATTTGCGGCCAGTCCTTATCGCTGGCTTTCGCCCGCCTCTCCAATCTTGATTGCCCCGCTTCCGAGGACGAGAACTTTCTTTATTGTTTCATTTCTTGCCGATCTTTTCCCCCCCTATTTTTTTATTTGCTACAAATTTTTTCAATGATTTTGTTGTACTTTTCACAGGCTGTTGCTCTGCAGCTTCTATTGCGCCTGTTCTATCTCTCATGTCTGTGTCAATAATTTCTCTAAACCTGTCAAACACAAACATACAGTCATAGGGACCAGGTGATGCTTCAGGATGAAACTGGACTGCAATTATCGGTTTGTTCTTGTGCTCAAGCCCTTCAACAGTATTGTCGTCAGCATTTGAGAACCAAACTTTAAAGCCTGTATTGGCGAGACTCTTTGGGTCAATCCCGTAGCCATGGTTCTGGCTAGTTACGTATACTTGATTGTTATGCCTATTCAAGCATGGCTTATTCTGACCTCTGTGACCGAACCTCAACTTGTAAGTGTTTGCGCCACCCGCAAGCGCGAGGATCTGGTTGCCCAAACAGATGCCTAGAGTCGGAGTAGATGTGTTGATGAGCTTAGAAACAGTCTTAATTGTGCTAGTGCAGACCTTGGGGTCGCCTGGACCATTGCTTATCACCACCCCTCTCGGGTTATATGACATTATTTGCTCATACGTTGCATGCCAGGGCAGCTGGATAACCCTATATCCCGTCCGCATGATATTGCGTATGATACTATATTTCACGCCTGTGTCAAGCACCACGACGCAGTCCTTACTCTTGTCACCATATTCTTGAACCCGCTTTGTCGAAACCTCTGACATAAAGTTTAATCCCTCATACTTAGCATTTGCAAGCATCTTCCTCAGTAGAGATTGATTAATAGCATTTTCAGACACAACAATTGCGCCCATCATAACGCCGTGCTCTCTTAGCTTTTTCGTCAGCTCCCTTGTGTCGATATTATAGATCCCTGGCACCTTTTCTTCATAAAGCCATTGATCGAGTGTCTTTATGCAGCTCCAGTGACTTGCAATGTCGGAAAGATCGTGAATAAGCAGGCCTTTGACCTGGATTCTGTCTGATTCAAAGAATTTGGGCAGACCATGTTCGTCCTTTATGTCATAACTTGGGACGCCATAATTACCCACAAGCGGATATGTAAGACACAATATCTGGCCCCTGTAAGAAGGATCCGTCAGAGTTTCAGTATAACCGACCATACCCGTATTGAACACCACTTCACCGGCTATTGCCGATGGATAACCAAAGCCGATCCCATCAAAAACAGTGCCATCTTCTAGCATTAGCTTCGCAGCATATCCTGTGTATTTCTGTTTAAGTGTAGGAATTTTTTGGACCCTTACCAACTGTCAAGATTAGCAAATTTAAATTTTGCTTTACACAGGATACAGTAATATTGTTGGCAATATCATGGTAATATATCGTTGCACAATGGCTGACCAACAACAACAACAGCGCTGTGTCATTTGTGGCTCGCGGTTTGCTGAGAGAAAATGCTACTTTTGTCAAAACAGAATATGTACATCATGCACTGTTCCAACAGACATAACAGGCTATACTACTAAATGCATCAGCTGCGACAGGAAAAAAATAGTTAAGCTTGGATTCACTACTCTTTTGAAGAGGAACTACTACCTAATAGGAATCATTGTGGCTTTCTGGCTCTTCACTGTATTCCCTCTGCCTTTCATGCAGCTCGCTGGTATAAACGTCAATCCAAGTGCATTCCAGCCTGTCTTGATAGCGACTGCTGTCATGACGATTCCTTTCATATTCATGTTTATGGCGTGGCAAAAAAGGGCACCTAGAGGCTCTTAATAGGAAGAAGCCTCCGGGGATACTTCTCTAAAAAACCCAAATGTTTGATATTTAGTCGTCAGGGAGATAAAACTGCTGATAGCAGTAGGCTGTGCTAGTTACGTCAGCATTATACTACTGTATCATCTCTGAGCAACATCTTCTTGAATCGATTAAACTACTTGCTTGATTTCTGAACTCTGAAGTCCTCATTGTGATATCTATATTGCAGAGTTAGCCGTACTGAAGTTGTTGTTGTTAGATAAGCATTGGCTGAATATTGACAATATTGTAACTCCCAATTACTAGTTTATCCGCTGGCGTCAGGGTTGTAGCAGCTATAAGGTTTGAATCGAGAGGTTAGCTATACATCCCCTCTGCAACAAGCGCTGCAAATTCAGTAGTAGAAAGGTTGCCGCCTATATCCTTTGTCTTTTGATCCTGCTTGAGCATACTGACAATGGAATCTTCTATCCGTTTAGCTTCTGCCCTTATATTCTTGTCATCATATTTATCTGAGAGCCATTCGAGCATCATCTTGGCAGAAAGAAGGATAGATGATGGGTTGGCAACATTCTTTCCTGCAATGTCAAATGCAGCTCCATGCACTGGTTCAAAGAGCGCAAACTTGTCTCCAATGTTTGCAGCCGGTCCCATGCCAAGCCCCCCTACCACCTGAGCGGCTTCATCAGACAATATGTCCCCAAACAAGTTTGTGGTAACAATAACATCAAATTCCTCCGGATTGCGGATTAAGTTCATTGACGCTGCATCAACATACAATTCGCTATACTGTATCTTTGGATAGTTATTGGCAACTGATCTACACACAGCAGAAAATAACCCATCCCCTTTGCGTAGGACATTGGCCTTATGGACTGCGACTACTCTATGCTTGTTGTTGCGTATCATCGCTATCTTAAAGGCATATTCCGCAATCCTTCTGCTGGCGCGCTCTGATGTAACTCTCAGCGCTACAACTGTCTTTTCGTCTGTGTTGAACTCCCATCCAAGGTATACATCTTCGGTATTTTCTCTCACTGTTACAAGGTCGACGTTGCTTGAGAGGCTTGGGATGTTCGGATATGACTTGGCTGGCCTGATATTTGCATAAAGGTCAAACATCCTGCGAAGAACAATTATAACATCGGCTGCAGTCTCACCAACTGGCCCCTTCAGGCAGACCTGCGACTTCGTCATAATATCTAGTGCTGATTCTGGCAATGCTTTTCCAAACTTGGCAAGTGCACTATCGCCAGCTTCGACTTCTTGAATGTCAAATTTTGTATGGGAATTGTCATTTATTGTTTCAAGGATCTTTTTTGCTGCTGCCGCTTGCTCTGGTCCAATGCCATCTCCTTTGATCAGGGAAATTCTATATCTTGCCAATTGAATATCATCTTGAAGTTATAGCATCTAACTTTTAGAGTAAAGAACCTTCTTCAGCAGCACTTTGTTGATTGCATCCATCATTGCTTGCACAGATGCAACCACGATATCTTCGCCTGACTTGCGTGCAGATACGACGTTCCCCTCCTTGTCCTCAACCTTCACCGTAACTTCTGCAAGCGCATCCGAGCCTCCTGTTATTGAGTCAAGCCTATATTCTCTTATCTTGACATTTGCCATCTCGCCAGATATCTTTTGTATTGCTTTTAGCGCTGCATCGACTGGGCCAACACCGATGTCTGATGCAATAAAATCCTTGCCGTTGGCGTTAAGCCTTACCACGGCGGTCGGTATAATGTTCATCCCCGTGACGATATGAAAGTCATAGAGCTTGAATTTTTCTTCAAATTTGTTGTTATCCATCACCCCGCCTGCTATTGATAACAATTCCGATGTAGTAATAGGCTTGCCATTGTCGGCAATGTTCTTTTGCTTCTCCACTATAATGTGAAGCTGCTCGTCAGTAGGCTTGATACCGAATTCTTCAAGCATCGCCTTGATGCCATGTGCGCCAGCATGCTTGCCAGCTTGGAGCCATCTTTTCCTACCCACAAGCTCAGGGCTTATGGGCTCGTAGGTAAGTGGATTACTGATGATACCATGGGTGTGTATCCCTGACTCATGTCCAAAGGCGTTTTCACCAATTATTGCCTTATTTGGCTGAACGATTATGCCCATTGTGTTTGAAACGAACTTGGAAGTTTCATAAAGCAACTGTGTCTTGATGTTATGCTTTTTGTCATACAAGCATTGGAGCGCCATTACAAATTCTTCAAGAGACGCATTGCCAGCACGCTCACCGAGACCGTTTATGGTGACGTGCGCACATGCAGCGCCAGCGTTTATACCTGCTATCGAATTAGCAACTGCAAAGCCGAAATCATCATGACAGTGGACGCTAATTGGAAGCATTGTAGCCTCCTTGACCTCTTTCACAAGGTCTGCAATATATTGTGGAGTTGCATAGCCTACAGTATCAGGTATGTCTAGCCTATCTGCACCAGCATGTGCTACCTCCTTGAATATCTCTAGTAGGAACTGCCTGTCAGATCTCGTAGCATCCTCTGCTGAAAATTCTACCTGTAAGCCATGCCTTTTAGCATATTCTACTGCAGTGATTGCCTTCTCTAAGACCTGCTGACGCGTCATCTTTAACTTATACTGCATATGTATGTCTGAAGTTGCTATGAATGTGTGGATATACTTTAAGTCACATTTGATAGCACTATCAATGTCGATCTGATTTGCACGAGCAAGGCCAAAAATTTCGGCCTTCAATCCCTGTTTTACTATCGACTTAATTGCCTGCATCTCGCCATGGGATACTATTGGAAACCCTGCCTCTATTGCATCGACTCCAAGTTCATCCAGCCGGGTCGCAATCTGGATCTTCTGATCTGGAGTTATTGTCACGCCAGGCGTCTGCTCGCCATCTCTGAGAGTAGTATCAAAGATCTTAACACTTTCGGCATCTTTGGACAATTCTTTAGACATCTTCAACTCTCTACACCGCCTCTTGGAAGAGCTGAAACTCCAGTTCTTGACAACTGCGCAATTCCATAATGCTCGACTAGATTTTTAAATGCATCTATCTTATCTGGCGTGCCGGTTATCTCAACTGTTATTGTCTCTTTGCCGATATCTAAGATGTTACCTCGAAATATAGTAGAATAGTTGACTATCTCACTTCGTGTTGTTGGATCAACGGCCTTAATCTTGATAAGCGCAAGCTCACGATATACTGTCTTGTCCGTGTCAAGTACCTTTACTTCTATAACGTCTATGAGTTTGCGCAACTGCTTTACCAACTGATCAAGTGTCTTTTCATCACTGTTAGTGGTTATGGTCATTCTAGATAGGTCCTGTTGTTCAGTTGATCCCACTGTAATGCTTTCTATGTTAAAACTACGTGCCCTGAAGAGGTTAGTGACCCTGAATAGCACACCAGGTTTGTTCTCAACGAGGGCAGACACAATATGCCATGATTCATTCTGAATCGTAGTTGTAAACAATTTTCTATTACGCTCCTACAATCATATCCTTGAGACCGGTCCCAGGTGCTACAAATGGATAGACGTCTTCTTCAGGATCAATTGGGATGTCTATTACTGTCGCTACATCAGATTTGAGTGCTCCTTTGATAGCTTTTTCAAGCTCATGCATCGATTCGGCTCTTATGCCTTGAGCGCCATATGCGTCAGCTATCTTGACATAGTCGGGGCAGCGGTGTTGATGTACTCCACTGTAGCGTCTATTGTAAAATGTGCGCTGCCATTGGGCTACCATTCCAAGCATATAGTTGTTCATGAGGAATACTATTACGGGCAGCTTATCAAGAACCGACACTGCAAGTGAGTTTTCGGTCATGTTAAACGATCCGTCGCCAGCGATATCGACCACAGGAACGTCCGGTCTGGCAGCTTTGGCTCCTATTGATGCTGGGAATCCAAAGCCCATCGTGCCAAGACCTGTAGAGCTGAAGAATGTACCTGGTGCTATCACATCAAAGTGCAGAGATGCCCACATCTGGCACTGACCTACTTCTGTCGTGACTATCGCATTAGCTGGCAACAATTCGCGCAATTTCTTGAGCGATTTTTTCGCTGTTATCTCTCTTGGATAGTCCTTGAGAGTTTCAGCATAATACTGTATAAGCTCTTTTCTGCGCTTTAGCCATGGACTATCTGGGTCTCTTTTTATCATCTTCTTTGAGAACATCTTAACAAGCGTGCGAAGTGAGGATTTTACGTCACCTACCAGCGCAACATCTACTGACTTGTTCTTTCCTATCTCCGCCGGGTCGATATCCATATGGATTATACTCATACCCTTACCAAACTCATCAAATTTGCCAACAGATCTATCCGAAAATCTTGCACCCACTGCCACGATGCAGTCTGCCTCTAGAATTATCTTGTTAGCTTCTGCGTGGCCATGCATCCCAATCGGTCCCATGGCAAGCGGGTGGTTCTCAGGGAATGCACCCTTGCCTTTGAAGGTAGTCACAACCGGTATCTTCACAAGCTCTGCAAGAGCCTGAAGTTCTGAAAAAGCTCCTGAAAGAATTACACCACCACCTGCCATTATTATCGGCCGCTCAGCGTTGAACAAGAGCTCTACTGCCCTGGCCATCTCTGAGAGGTCTGCTTCTACGTTCGGATTATAGCCTCTAACTTTGATAAGATCTGGAAACTTCATGTCAGCTGTTGCCTGTTGTACATCCTTAGGAATATCAACAAGTACTGGGCCAGGCCTGCCGCTCTCTGCAATGTATACTGCCTTTTTAACAACTTCTGGAATTTCGGCAGCGGCTCTTGGCTGGAATGAGTATTTTGTGCAGGGGTTTGCCACACCTATGATGTCTGTTTCTTGGAAGGCATCCTTGCCTATCATGGCGAGCGGCACCTGACCAGTTACTGCTACAACTGGAGAAGAATCAGCATATGCAGTAGCAATACCTGTAATGATATTTGTGGCACCTGGACCTGAAGTTGCAAAACATACCCCTGACTTTCTCTTTATTCTGGCATAGCCATCTGCCATGTGAGCGGCCGATTGTTCGTGCCTTACTAGAATATGTCTAAAGTTTGCATCTACTAAGGCATCGTATATTGGCAGGTTCGCTCCTCCTGGAAGGCCGAAGACTACGTCTACGCCCTCTTTCTCCAGGGCTTGAATCAACGCTTTTGCTCCTGTCATTTCAACCAATTTTATCTCTCACCAAATTGATTTGCATAAGCCGTGCTTGTTGAAAGCACAGAGTTTGCCCCTAAGCAACCCTCAGTAGAACCAGAACATGAACGTTGTGTCCATAACAATATCCGCTGTCAGCCCGAGGCATTTTTATTTATGTGGATGGAAATTATTTATAAAGTTTATGGGATGAGTAGTTCAAAATCTATTGAGAATGGTATTAAAGCTCAACAACAAAAAGGCAATTTCATTGGGTTTGGCATGTTTGTTTCTCATTAACGGAGGGTGCATAATCAATGGTGAACGATTAGCTATATAGTTGCACTCATTACAGTGTTACTTATTGTCGAGGATGCTTAAATATGCACGTACAGTTGCAGGGTAAGGTTAAGACTGCAGAGTTTTCAAATCCAAGGAGATTGTCATCCGGTAAAGCTACATGAAAAGGTAATACATGATATTAATCATTATTATTGGAATTAGGACAACAACGACAGCAAAAAGACCTACTCCTCAAAATTATAATGTATCACCATATTTACTACAAGCTGCAATGCATCATCTTTCAAAAAAGAAAAGTTAGAAGCGATACTATTGTTCGATTTTCCTACAAGTCCTAACAAGAGCAGCACGGTAACTGCGAGATATATCAATCCCCATATTGTCAATTTTCTAGCATAATCAGTTTTTTGGCCTCGCCTGGTCGCAGAATGAGTAATAATACAGTCGATGCAATAAAAGGAATTATTGCAGATGCAATCATTGTTCTGTCTAATACTGACAAAGAAGAAGTTCCAGATATGGGGGTAAGGGAAAGAAGGATAAGGACCCCTGAGATTATTGTTGCATTTGCTTGAATTAGATCGTTATCGTCAAAAACTATTTAATCTCAATATCTGTTAATTGGACGAAAGGATGTATGATAATAAAAAAGTAAGGATCCTAAGCATGCTCTCATTCTATCTAAGAAGTCATTATGCCTGTCCTGATTTCAGGCGTCAAACTGTACTTCATTAAATCTTAACTGGAAAATACCTTATATTGTACAAACAATTTATAATTACTAGCATATATGATGCAAACAGAAAATACAAGTCACGAAAATGAAAACAAATATACCAAAATAGAGGCTGCAAGGTCTGACGAGCAGTATTTGAGCCTAACAAGTGGAAAAGAGCCTGAGGATCTGACACCCCGACAGCAAACGTGTGATATATGCGGATTGACAGCACGCAACAAAGAGGAATTACAAGATCATATCAGAAATGCACATGCGGGCATACAGAAATAAAATAAAGAAGAAGATTCTAAGTTAGCCACACTCTGCGATATTGCATTTAAGAACTAGAGCCTGCAAGAGAGGTTTCAATGAGTGCACATAATAAAGAACTTTGACTTGAATAGATCTTTGTTTTTAATAATTCTTTTTCATAACCAATATTGCCAGTTCTGCATCTGCCTCTCAGGTCCAATCAAGCCTGCCAATATGTGTGCTTATTTGTATTGACAGTCTTTTTTCAGAACAGATGTTGTTACCTGAGCCTATGTGCAATCTTTGAAATAGAGCGTGAAATATTTGATTATGTGAATAATCGTAATAGGCTATACTAAACTAAATAAATAGTAAAGCTATAAAAATTTCTATTTATTGCTATTTAATAGGTGTACACTTGTCATCTGCAGAATCCCTCAAGGTAAGACAATTTATTCAAAAATATTTTCAGCTTGCCCAGAGCAAAGAAATAGAAAAAATAGAAGAATTCCTTGATCCACACTTCACTAAATTTGGCGATTCCCCGCCCTATGATAGACGAGATTTTGGAAGAGCCCTCATGCTTGAACAATTACACTTTGCCAGCCTCTCTGACTATGATTTTAAGATTGAAAACTTTAATACTGAAATGATGCTCGATGTTGCGGTTGCTACTTTTCTGCTTGAAGTTACCGGCATGATAGTCGATGACTACAGCTTTAGAGGTACTTCAGTTAACAACAAGTCAAGGGTAACGATCGTCTTGAAAAAGGACAAAAACGATCAGTGGAAGATGGTTCATCAGCATTTATCTAAGCTTACTGGCTAGTCAAAAGGCATCGAGTGATTGACTGTCTTCTTAATGACCTTTTGCCCTTCCATCTCACTAGAATTATCTTTGTCCTTCTCCTCTAAGAAAATGCCGTATGCTTCTTTGGCGTCGGCATTGTTGTGGACTATTGCCTGCACTGCCTTGATCATTGCCACGGGCCAGTCTGACTGCCAGATATTTCTTCCCATGTCAACGCCAGCAGCACCGTGCGTCATTGCATCATGAGCAAGCTTGAGCGCGTCTGGTTCTGGGAGTTTCTTTCCTCCTGCAATTATAAGTGGAACTGGGCACCCTTCAACAACCTGTTCAAAGTTGTCACAATAGTACGTCTTGACTACATGGGCACCAAGCTCTGCGGCGATTCTGCATGCAAGTCCAAGGTAACGTGCATCCCGCGCCATTTCTTTGCCGACTGCAGTCACTGCAAGGACCGGTATCCCGTACTTCTCGCCCTCATCTACTAACCTTGCTAAATTGGCAAGTGTCTGGTGCTCATACTTGCTGCCTACAAATATTGATAATGCAAGACATGACGCATTAAGCCTAATCGCTTCTTCCATTGATGTCGTAATTGTTTCTTTTGAAAGATCTTCGCCGATGATGCTGATTGCGCCAGAAACACGGAGCACTATTGGAACGTCATATTTGGGGTCAACGGATGTCCTCAGGATGCCCCTTGTGAGCATGAGTGAGTCGGCGTAGGGCAGAAGCGGGTTTATAGCCCTCCTTGGAACCTCAAGACGTTCCGTCGGCCCAAGAAAGTAACCGTGGTCAACTGCAAGCATGAGGCAACGGCCATCTTTGGGATGAATTATCTTAGCTAGTCTGTTTTGCATTCCCCAGTCCATGGTTGATCAGCTCAGACAGGTGATTTTATTATATATAGTTTCATTAATCTGTGGTTATAATTACCTTCATCGCATTATTAGCCTCATGAGCACATTTTATTGCCTCTGCCGCCTTGCTAATGTGAAACCTGTGCGTAATAATTGAACCTACATCTATGCGATTTTCTGCTATCAGCTTCAGTGCCTGGTTTGTTTCAATTTCAGATGCTGCATAGCTTGGGATGAGCGAGTGCTCGCTTGAATAGATCTTACTCATATCATAGTACATTTGCGACCCTTTGGGGGGGACACCAAAAAGCACTATCTTACCACCCTTTCGAGTAACTTCAAACGACTGGAGGAGTGCATGCATATTCCCTGTGGCAATGATGCAAATATCGGCACCTCTTCCACCTGTTTCCGCCCGGATATTATTTGCAAAGTTCTGATTGGAATTAGAGTTGAGTACCTGCACACTATACTTCTTGACAAAGTTCAAACGAAAATCATTGACATCGATGACAAATATTTTGCCTGCCCCGAATGCCAGAGCCATGAGCATATGCATTACTCCAGTTGGACCTGCGCCAAGTATCACGACATCGTCTCCCTTTTGGAAGTTACATTTCTTCCATGCCCTGATGCAGCATGCAAGGGGCTCAACAAGTGATGCTTCCTCAAAGGATACATTGTCAGGCAGTTTTATCATGCCACCTCGTGACACGTTCCACTCTGGCACCAAGAAATGCTCTGCCAGACCGCAGGGACTGATGTTGCTGGTCTGGTAGGCAGGGCACATGGTATAGTCCCCATGAAGACAATAATGACAGGAATAGCATGCGACGTGATGATGGATAAAGACGCGGTCTCCATTTGCAAAGTTCTTAACAGATTCGCCTATTGCTACAACCTCACCTGCAGGTTCATGACCAAGCCTGCCAGAGGACATGCTATATTCACCATAGACCTTTTCTAGATCTGACCCGCACAGTCCGCAGGCACGCATTTTGACAAGAACATCCCCTGCTCTAGTTCGGTCTGGTACTTTGACATCGTCGACAGAAACTGTGTTGTTGTGTCTATTGACAAAGACTGCCTTCATCTTCCTATCCTCAATTGTCGCCAAATATAAAGACTAGAATGTATTAAAGTACTATTGCATTTCGTCGGGTTCCCAGTTTTGTCTTATTATAATAAGCCGTCAGGTGTCATAGTAATAGTCCTCTAGTTTCCACATGTATTAAGAACCTTTAAATAATAAAAAATAAATCTCATTTGCATCCTTAAATGCTGCTCCCTTCAGAGATCGAAGCAAAATCCCTCATTCCTGCAGTTAGGGCTATTCTTGCAAAGAAGCTCATCGGGGAATATTCTCTAAAGGAAGAAGACGTTGCCAAGGATCTTGGCATCACACAGGCCGCAGTTAGCAACTATGTGAGGGGAACAAGAGGTGATACAGAGCTTATTTCGAAGCTTGAATCAGTTAGAGAAGTCATGCGTATGATAGACGACATTGCCAAGGATCTCTCTACAAACAAAGCGTACACTCCAAACACGCTTGCCAAGTTCGTGGGTCTCTGCAACTATATGCGATATACACTCATTATATGTGACGCTCACCACAGTATTGAACCAAACATTGATGAGCAGGTCTGTGAGCAATGCAGAGGTACTCTGGTTCGTGAACACTAGCATTGGCAATTTTTCTACCTAAATGGTGATTGAACAATTTAATAATGCAGCCTGGGTGGTATATTAGATATATGACAGGAGGCGGAGGAAAACAGTGGATCAACGGCGAAACCATTGCAGGCATTGCGCTAGTGTTTTTGGCGCTTTTGTTTATTTGGGCAGCAACTATGAATGCTATATGGGCTAGGATACTTTTGGCTGCTTACCTTATCTTGGCAATTGGCGTAGGCTTCATTGTGCTGGGTGTAATAACCATGCGCAGGAAAAACCGTATGCATTCAGAGGAGGGGCATACTCCTAGCTACTAGCGTGTACATGTAATGTTTAAAACGTTGATCAGTTTCATGCAATACCATGCCTAACGACCACGACGATATCCTAACTACCTTTGCCAATACTGAGAAGACTTTCTTCGAGCTTGCAAGTGAGCAGAGATTAGCAATAGTATTTCATCTCAATAATAAAAACGCCAAGATATCGCAACTTGCCAAGGATCTCGATATTACCATGCAGGAGGTTCATCGCAATGTCAGTCGCCTGCAGGATGCTGGCCTGATTGAGAAAGACCCTGAGGGTGTATTTTCTCTTACCACTTTTGGAAATACTATAATCAAGCAGATCCCGACATTCAATTATCTCTCAAAATACAAAGAATATTTTTCCGAACATGTGTTGGGCGAGCTCCCAATTAAATTTATTATGAGACTGGGAGCGCTTGATAAATGTGAGTTCGTTAAGGGCATTGTTGCAATACTTGAGCGTTGGAAGGATATTTATCGGCAGGCTGACCAATACATCTATGAAATTGTACCGCAGGTGCCAATAGACCTAATTGAGCCAGCGGTGACTAGGGTAAAGGAAAAAGCTGTAAAATATAGTTATGTATTTCCAAAGAATGTCATCATCCCAAAAGGCAGAAAGGAACTGCTGAAAAAGCTTGGTCACAATGAACTCTTGAGCAAAGGGGCAATAGAGAGAAGAATGGTGGAAAGCGTGCAGGTCGCCGTCATACTAAATGAAAAACAGGCATCTGTACTTTTCCCAACTCAAAAGGGGGAGACTGACATGAACATGATGTTCTTCAGCCCCGATCCCATATTCCACGAGTGGTGTCTTGACTACTTTCGCTATCGCTGGTATGGCTCTGATATCTTTGACGAAAGCAGGCTAAAAGAAATCTAATTCTGATCCGCCTACTTTAACCACTCAATGGAAATATCCTGATATGTACCGCTTGGCAGTATGCGTCTTATTGAGATTGGAAGCGCTTTGCGCTCTATTTCCTCAACTGCAACAGAAATTGAGCTAGTGGCATGTTCAGGTACCTTGACAAGTGGAGGTGCACCAAGTGATAGCTGAAGTGACCTTGCACCTGTTATCCTTGCTTTCTCAAACCTTGTAAGCCAAGCAGGACCAATCAGCACCTTATTGTCCTGACCATCAATTTCTTTCAGCTCATATTCATATTCTACATATGTAACTACCTCGTCTGCCCTGCGTGACGGTTTCTTGGTCGTAGCGTCTTGCTCTACTTGACGCTTTTCATTTATGCTAACTTTTGTGCCTGAAGTTTTACCCTTCTTGGTCGTTTTTGTGGTCGCAGACTTTTTAGGTGCAGCATGTCTTTTGGAGGAATGTTTGACTACCAAGAATAATCCAAAGGATAATGGATATCTAATTAAATGTTTTGCCGTAATTATTCAAAACTAACACTGGAGCTATATTATCTATATTAATAGAGGGGATATCTTATATTTATATTTTCGCTGCGGGTTTTGATACCGGACTATTAATCGTATTAGCAATTTAATCTGGTTCACTTTCTTATCTTGCTTGGTCAGTTACTTGTTCTCTTTATAATCCAACTCTTTTGTCTTGATCTAACAATAAAGTGCCTCTCTATTTTGATGATATACGAAACATTTTCATTTGATTGGACATCATTTGTTGCAATGATGCAGCCTGGAAGCACTGGGTCGGTATCTAGATCAAAAATTGCAATCGAGATACAAGATAAAGGCTCTGCACCAGCTGAACTTGTGCGTCATCTTGCCCCTCTGACTATTGGAGCCTTGCTAAAAAGCCTTCCTGTACAGGACAGGCTGCATAGGTATGCAGACAAATTCGCATATATTGAAACTGGCCTTATAATAGGCCCCGAAAAACATAAAACAGAATTTCGTCGAGGTGATATCGCTTACCTTACTTCAAACAGCTCATTTTGTGTCTTCGTGCAGGATGCGAAAGTCCAGCCCATGAATATGCTGGGTACGGTCACTTCTAATCTTGAGATTATTGAGTCAAGTCGACCTGGAGATGTGATGATAGTTAAACAAGCTAGCGTCTGATGAGATGGTAGACTCTATGGCCGCTGTATCCGCCTTCGGTATTAACTATGCCCCTAGCTTCTAGTGACTTGATGAAAGCGTTGGCGACTGAAACCTTAACGCCGATGTTTCTTGCTACACTTTGCGTTGTTATTGCCTTCATGCCTTGAATTGCCTTCATGCCTTGAGGTTCCTCAATTGTCACAGCAAGCTTTTGCTTCTGCTGAGGCTTAGAGCTTGTTTTCTTTTCTGCAGTGGACTTGATCTCGCTTTGTCCTGGCGCTGTTTGGGTATTCTTGTCCGAACTCCCAGCTGGCTTCTTCTTATTGCCTCCCATTATTTTATTACGGGCTTGCTGCCCTTTAATAATGTTAGCAGTAATACCTCGAACTTCTTAATTTGTTGCATGTTCCCTCAACAAGTATTAGCTCCTTCGTCAATTGCTCTATATTTGTTACAATATTAGAATTCACTGTTATCTGACAAATTCTTCTTTAATTCTTCTTTCACAAACTCGTCTACAGTTGCCGCTGTATTATATGCCTCCTGCTTCATGTGACTGAGTATTATCCCACGACCTTGCATGCTTGAATTGCTCTTGCAGAGTCTTGATGCTTATTGGCGTTCTCATCTTTCGCCATACTTCGTCAATTAAAGCATATCATAGATTAATATTCATTCAAGCTGTATAGAGTCGAATTGCTTTGGATTTCAATTCATTAGTGGAGACATTTGAGCAGATGGAGCAGACCTCAAGCAGAATTGCCCTTACCGGTCACCTAGTTACCCTCCTCAAAAAGACACCAGCTGATATTATTGATAAGGTGACTTATCTAATTCAGGGTAAACTTTACCCTGACTATGAGGGAGTGGAGATGGGAGTCGCAGAAAAAATGGTTCTAAGGGCAATTGCAAGCTCGTCTGGTAAAGACGTATCGGATATAGTGAGAATATATCAAAAGACAGGTGACCTTGGAGAGGCAACATTGGAAGTCATGAAGTCAAAGAGCCAATCAACTCTGTTTTCAGAGCCCATGACAGTCGAGCGTGTATATTCTACTTTTGACAAAGTTGCGCGTACAACTGGCGCTGGTTCACAGGAGATCAAGTTGCGTCTGATAAGCAGCTTGCTAAATGATGCGATGGCTACCGAGGGCTGCTATATTATCAAATTCGTCATGGGACAGCTGCGGCTTGGTATTGCTGATTATACCGTGCTTGATGCTCTTGCGATCGCATTCACTGGGAACAAGGCAAACAGAAAGGCGCTTGAAAATGCGTATAACGTCTCAAGCGACCTTGGCACAGTGGCAAAGCTGCTTGCAACGAAGGGGCTCGAAGCAGTAAGTTCGATTAAGATAACGCTGTTCAAACCTATCAGGCCAATGCTTGCAGAGCGTATCCGGACTGCAGAAGAAGCACTCGAGCGCATGGGAAGCAGGGCATCAGTAGAATATAAATTGGATGGCGAGCGGGTGCAGGTGCACAAGGGCAAGGACAGAGTAGAACTTTTTTCGAGGAGGCTCGAAAAGATTACGAGCCACTATCCCGATGTTGCCAATGCATTAAAGTCCATAAAATCAGAAGTGATACTGGAGGGTGAAGTAGTGGCCATAAACGTAGAGACAGAGGAGTATCTTCCCTTTCAGGAACTGATGCATAGGCGACGAAAATATGGCGTAGAGGAGGCAATGGAGAGCTATCCTGTTGTCATGAACTTTTTTGATGTACTCTACTTCGACGGGAAGAGCAGGACAGATATGCCGTATCTAGAAAGGAGAAAGCTCCTAAAGAAAATAATTGATAAGATTAAGATCCAAAATAACAAGTTACGCTTGATCAAGCAGACTATTGCAGCAGAGCCATATGAGATTGATCGGTTCATGATGACTGCAATTGAGAATGGCTGCGAGGGCGTTATGATAAAGCATCTTTCAAGCACATACCGTGCAGGTGCAAGAGAATATGCATGGGTCAAGCTCAAACGTGAATACACTAGCGATTTTGCAGATACGCTAGACCTTGTCATTGTTGGTGCACTGCATGGTCGCGGAAGGCGCGCAGGAAAATATGGGGCGTTGCTATTAGCCGCTTATGATCATAATGCTGATATGTTTCGGAGCGTGACTAAGGTAGGGACAGGCTTTACTGACTTGCATATTGAGCAATTTTACAAAGAGCTCGAGAAACATATAGTAAGTCAGCGGCACGCAAGAGTCGATACTGGCATGGAAATGGATATCTGGTTTGAGCCCAAAATCGTCATTGAAGTTATTGCATCGGAAATCACTCTGAGCCCCTCTCATACTGCTGCCAAGAATACAATAAGAGCAGGGTATGGTCTTGCTCTACGGTTTCCGAAATTTACAGGAAAGATAAGGGATGATAAAAAGCCAGAAGATGCCACGACCACTGACGAAATAGTGTCTGCGTACAGGAGGCAGTTGAAGGTGATTGGCAACTCAGACATAAAGGAGTAGCCGGAGAATGGCCATGAAGAAGTTTAACAACCTGTGTGCTAGTGGAAGTCAGATATTGTATTAAGAAGATAATGTTGCCTGGAAAGGAGTTCAAGCTCGATATGTTCTACTAAACTATAATTATTACTCTTATGGACGATATAACGAATCATCGCCCATTCTTCTTATCCTGTCCATCTCTCGTTCAACTGCGCCTGCCATTTGGTCCAATTCTTCTAGACCTTTGAATCTCTTATATGTCAGCTTTTCAAGCGAAACTAACAGGCTCTTTGCTGACCGGTATTGCAATATTTGGGGGTCATTGATCTCTGCAAACAATCCTATGCCCTGAATGTTATTCCTCTTAGCATATCCTAGAATGAGGCCATTGAAACCTGTTATTAGAGACGATCCTGGAGTAGTGTTGTGACCTATTTTCACTATTTGCTCTGTTAACTCCTGTGAAGTTGTTGTGACAAGTGTCCTTGGGTCCTTGCCATAGTTTCGGTCTGTGTGGAATGCACCTAGAGTATAAATTAATTGCACGGAGTACATCTTGGCAATATTAATGACATCTTGGCACAATTCGTACAGCTCATGGTTGGTCTGAGGCTGACCAATGCCACCTCCAAAAACTATGATGCTGTTAATATTGCGATATTCCCACCTTTCCTGATGATAGTCAATATGACCCCCTTTATCAACAACATAATTTGGATAAGGTGTTAAGACATACCTAAACAACCTGGTGTCGAGGTTCTTGTTAATAAAATCGATGGCAATACTACCAACATTTCCCATGTCTTGCATGGCAGCAATCATTATTGGCTTGTTTACCTCGGGCTCCTCAACGTTTACAAATTCCATCGCACTTTCTCTTAACAGCACACAATAAAAAAGTTAATAGTTTGATTCCTGCAACAATTAAAAGCCGGGTATAGCCTTCTTGCTTCATCTTGCCAGGGAGGGCTTGAATGTCAGACGCTTATGAGGTTGCGATTGAAGGATGGAAGGCTCGCAAAGACCAACTGCTTAGACAGCGAGAATCAGTAACGAGGATAAACTACAAGGCAGAAAAAGTGAATATTTTATCACTATTGAAGCGGAAGAACATTTAAAATAAAATATCATATGTACGCATTATTGCAGACGTGGACAGCGAGGTTCTAAAGGTAATATCCCGACTTAATAAACAAGCAAATCGAGAAAGAAATGGCAGAGTAAAAGTTGAACCTGATCAAGAGATGCTTGCCATAACAGCTGATACTGGTATATTCTTTTCAGTACTTCTCAAGGCAATCAGGGCAAGACGCATATTAGAAGTAGGCACCTCTGCTGGGTTTTCCACACTGTGGTTCGCCGATGCAATAGGGAAGAACCACAATACGAAGATAATAACGATAGAAATGAACCCGCAAAAAGTAGAGTGGGCATTGAAAAATTTCAAAGAAGCGGGTTTTGATAAGATGATAGAGATAAAACAAGGCCTTGCGCTTGCCCTGTTACATAATCTAAAAGGCAAGTTTGATTTTGTCTTCCTTGACGCCGATAAAGAGAATATCATAAGATATTTTGATCTTGTACTACCTTTGGTAAGAATTGGAGGGATAATTGCGGCAGATAATATGCTTTATCCTGACCATTTTAGACCCGTTATGAGAAAGTATGCTCGCCATGTGCATAGCAAGCCCAATACCCAGTCAATCACCGTGCCAATAGGATTGGGGGAAGAGATTACGATCAAACTGCGTAATTAATTGTAAATTTCTCTTCTCTTTCTCTGAGTTTACCTTCCATAGGAACTGAATCTATTCAGTATCGTAGTTCTTATAAAGTGCAAAAATTGTGCTGACAGCCAAATCCTGACTTGTCCTCCTCAAAGAAAAAATTATCTCCCCATCGTAGGTAGTACTGTAAAAAAGCTAGCTGATATCTTTATCTTTGAACACATACCAGAAAAATATCTACTGAGATGATGGTGCATCTATAATGTCAGTGACCGTTATAGAAGGGAAACACTCTGAATCTGCACCAAGCTGAGGTAAGCCAAGTCAAGCTATTAAGTATGGTGATTGAAATGAACACCTGATAAATGCCTAGAATGATGCAATACATTCTGACATTATTCTGGCAGCAAGCATTGCAGTAGTATCACTGATGTCATAATCTGGAGCAAGTTCGACTATATCAATAGCTACAATATTTGAGGTACTAATTGTCTTGCTGAGTAGGTAGATGAGATCTATGGATGACAGACCTCCAGGCGAAGGTACTGATACGCCTGGAGCAAAAGCTGGATCTAGGCAGTCGAGGTCCACTGAGATATACACCTTAGACCCTCTTGTTCGTGCTCTTATCATTTGCGCCACTCTTTTTACTCCTAGCTCAACAATTTCTAATGGATTTATGATCCTCAGACCCACCTTTTTTGCATTTTCAAGTTCTTCTGGCTCAGCAGCCCTCGTACCTATCAACATACTTTTTCTAAAGTTGAGCGATTGCGTCGAGTCAGTAAGCACGGAACCATAATAATTCGTAGTTGAAGAAACAAAGTCGGGATGGGCATCAAAGTACAAAAGTGATAGTTTTTTCCCGATCGCACTAGAGATCGCCTGTATAGCTTCAGTACTTAGAGAATGATCTCCTCCAATCATAATTGGCAGCTTGTCGTGTAAAGTAATGTCAGTCACCAATTCGCGCAGCTTATGCTTGTCTGGTATATTGCCTGCATCAAATATACACTTTCCATCAAGAGGTCCACTCATTGGACAAGTAGGGATAAGCCTTCCGCCACGTTCAAAAAATTCTGAGTCGTTTGATGCTACTCTCAATGCATCAGGTGCTCTGCTTGTTCCCTTACGCTTAGCGTGCGAATTGGATTCATCTGGGACGCCTATCACAACAATATCTACATCTTTCATGGTGTCAGCGTTTGAGCGGTGAAGCTTAACCATAATAGCAATAATCATCTTTAACCTGGTTTTTTAATCATCGCCTACTCGGCGGAACCAATAAGATTTTATTGAAAAGGAATGCTGCCTACTCTCACAATATGTCTACCATGAAGTACATTCAGCTTGAACCGCAAGGTGACATTGCAATTCTGAGGATAAATAGACCGGAAGCACTTAACGCCATGAATCTGGATGTCATATCAGAGCTTTCAAAAATGATTGATATTATTGCAGCTGATGGGAGCATTAAAGCAGTAGTTATTACTGGTGCGGGCGAGCGCTCTTTCTGTGCTGGCGCAGACATTTCTTATATGGTCAATATAGATCCAATGCAGGCAGAAAAGTATGCTACTTCTGCTCAAGGCGTAATAAACAAAATAGATCGGCTGGAAAAGCCAGTGATTGCTGCAGTAAACGGCTTTGCCCTTGGTGGCGGTTGCGAGCTAGCAATGGCTTGTGATATCCGTATCGCCTCAAGCAATGCCAAAATCGGGCAACCCGAAGTGACGATAGGCATACCCCCCGGATGGGGTGGAACGCAGCGTCTGATGCGGATTGTAGGTCCAGCAAAGGCGAAGGAGCTAATATTCACTGGCAAAATGATAACGGCAGATGAGGCCTATCAAATAGGGCTCGTTAACAAGGTAATCAACCTAGGATCTGAAGATAAAATTCCCCCTGAAGCACCCAAAGGTGACGCAGCGAAGGAAAAGGAAAGGGCTAGTGAAATCGCCAAGACCCTAAATAGGAAGTTGATGGATGAATCCCTTGCGCTTGCAAAGGAAATAGCAAAGAACAGTTTCACGGCAGTCAAGGTTAGCAAGAATCTGATAAACAGAGGAATGGACTCGGATCTAGAGACAGGACTTAGGCTTGAGATCTATGGTTGGGCGCTCTGCTTTGCTCACGAAGACAGACAGAAAATGATGTCCGCTTTCCTCAACAAGAGCAAAAAGTAGCACTGCTATGCCAAAAGTCGGGCACCCTCGCTGGCCCGGCAAACAAATGTCTTACTCTTTACACCTGTCTTTTCGAACCCATTAGCCATGGCGGCAGCTACTGCCTCTGCGTTTCTATGCGTTTTCAGAAATGCTATCATAGAAGGCCCCGCACCACTTATTGTGACTGCAAGGGCACCTGCAGAAATAGCGTTCTGCTTGACATTATCATAGCTTGGTATCAAATGCTTTCTTGCTGACTCGATAATGACATCGTCTATTCCTCTTGTTATAGTTTCTATATCCTTTGTCGCAAACCCTGCAACTATTGTAGATGCTCCAGAAATATTGTGAACAACGTCTTTGAGCGGTACCATATTTGGAAGGACGCTCCTTGCTACCTCTGTCTTTTTCTTTGGCACCTCTAGCGATGGAACTGCAATAACAAGGACGAGGTCCTTGGGGGGCTCTAACCTAATAAATTGCAGACTTTCTCTTGTAATGCTGCATATCACAAAGCCACCCAGCAAAGAAGCAGAGACGTTATCATAGTGCTTTATGCCGGCGCTAGCGAGCTCGCCTTCTGCGGCATATTCCACGAGCTTATTTTTGTCAATCCCTAAATCATAAAGTGAGTTATATGCTATCGCAGCAGCTGCTGCCGAAGCAGCACTGCTGCCAATACCATAGCCTGGTGGCACACCTTTTATGATCTCGATCTCTGTACTATCGCTGATCTCAAAATCCTGCATCATCTTTTTTACAACCAAGCCGGCTGAATTTGATTCAGCCTTTGATGGAATCGATTGATCACTGTTCTTGATATTTATTTTTCCACGCGCGCTTGGAGATATCCTGCTTATCTTGACTTTGTCCTCAAGCGCATCAAGCGCAAGACCAAATACATCATAGCCTGGTCCTAGGTTTGCAGTTGAGCATGGAGCGGTTGCGATACATGATTCTGCAATCACCTAAGTGTCCTCTCCCTGATTAAGGGTTCGAGCAAGGGCAGCAGCTAAGTTGACCATGCCACTCATCGTGATGCTAGAAACAGCTATTAGACTCTGGCCGAAACCTCCTTTGCTTATGCTGCGCGCCAGATCTTTAGTTAAGAGAGAATACTCGGCATCTTTTTCGGTGTTGAGAGTATGTTCAAGCGCCATACTTGAGCTCGCCCACTCCATAATATTTTTTAGATTGTCTATCACAAGATCGCGTTTTGTAAGCACATTTATCTGAGCCATTTTCAATCGCAGTCTGACAGATAATGCAAGCAGTGAAATAGATACAAAGTTAATCGGGGATGATACTAACATCCCATCAAAGGCAAATATCGTAGCCTTATCATCCGCATGAAAATTTATGGCAATATATGGACCGCTTGCTCGAAACGCAAAGAGCTCTATCTGGCCTGGAGTGTCCACTATGAGGTAGTCTGGGTTCAGCTCATCTACCTCCTTCTGAATCTCATCCAACTTTGTTGCAATCATATCATTTGCCATTATAAGCGAACCATTGGGGCCAAGTCCGTAGCTCTCCATCAACGTGGCAATGTCAATGTAATTGCGTACATCAACGTCTGGTTCATAAGGCAGATTGATTGCACCTGGGTCAAGGTTAAGCGTTATAGGGTAGGCACTATTGTCTTTGTACCACTGAAGTAATCTAGACGTAAGGAGCGATTTTCCAGACCCTGCAGTCCCTGCTATAAATATCGCCTTCATTGCCATCAAGGAAACATTGTGCTGGATATATCTACCTTTTATCAATTAGAATGGGTATAAATGATTACTCTGGTAGCGGATAGGATACATAGTAACGATAGTAGTCAACGATCTTTCGGTAAACTCCTGAACCTTAACGATAACGAGACCATACCCTCTAGCGCTACTAATGCTGTTACAACAATTACTGCCACAAAAGACCTTCTTTTCGTCTCTAACACGAACCTTCATTTTTCTTTTATTTTCTTTCCCTTGGTGTCACAACATGCTGACCATTGAACAATATAACATCTCATTACCTCTCAACGCCCAATCCTATAATCTCTTTTAACTCCTGATTAACTGCGGTTAGACGCCCATAGTATCTGAAGTAATTGGTCTTATTATTAGAAAAAGTGATTGATGATTGTCTGATATAATAAAATTACGCATGAATAGCCCAGGATTATACATTCCTTATTATAGTAGTGCCTTGTATCAAAGACAGAGTTATAGTAGTTGAACTGGCGACTTGTTGCCATCCCTGTAAGCCTGGTACCTTTCATTATCCTAATCCTTACTTCCAACGTCTCACCTCAAGATGTTTTTGCTTTAGGGGTTATACCATTTCTAGCTGCAGCAGCTGCAGCAATCATCAAAATGCTGTTGCAGGCGCTCAGATTCAAGTATTTTATCAGGCATTTTCTTGGTCATGACGTTGCATCTACAGGCGAGACTGTAGCCGCTAGACTAGCCGGCGAATTTGTTACCCAGACTACTCCATCTTATGTAGGTGGAGAAATAGTAAGGATAGCCTGGCTTACAAGAAAGGGAGTTCCACCAGGCAAGGCCGCATGGGTAACGACCATGGAAATACTTGCAGATGTATTTGTAGGGTCAGTACTGGCGTTTATCGCTGGTGCCTTGGCAATTTACCGTGGCGGAAGCGTGGTTGGATTGGCTGTAATTCTGATAACCATCCCAACCTTAGCCTTTTGGTTAGGACTTATTCTTTTTTCTGCCAAGCGTACCCTTCGCCTTCCATCCTTCTCACAGAAGTTAGTAGAAAAGTTCCTCTCAAAAAAAAAGTCAGAGAATCTTGTAAATTCAGCGAACACAGCTATTGCAGATCTATGTACTATGAGCCGAGAAATTTTCAACTCCAAAAAATCGATCCATATATTTGGAGTTGGAATAGCAATAACTGTCATTGCGTTCGTCTTTTATGGCCTCTCATTCATGGTGCTTGCTAATGCAATTGAACCCCGAATCGGACTATTTGACTCGTTGATGGCAACGTCGGCCTCAACTGCAGTGGCAAATCTGCCTATTACGATAGGGGGCTCCGGGCTTGCCGAACTTGGTATTTGGGCCTATCTTGCAAATCTCAGTGGTATACCAAACCTTGAGGACGTCACCAATGACTCTCAATTGAACGTGATAATTGCATGGAGGATAGCTACTTACCATGTGCCTCTTGTCATTACATGGATCGCTCTCATGAAGATTACTGTATACAGGGTTTCAGCTCCAAAAATCCAACGCCCAAATACAGGATATGAAGACAAAAAGCTGAACAACGATAATAACAGCACTACATGATGAGGGATTAGGCACAAAGATACAATGAATAAGGTTTCTACCTTGAAAGGCAAAACAGTTATCACAAAAGCTTCCCAGATATCGTTATACAGTTGTATTAAATTTTACAAAACAAAATTTGCATAATACTTCATTCTCATATCAAAGGTTTCGTGAGATTTTATTTTCGCTATCACTCTCATTGTGCAAAATTTGGGGATTCCACAAGCCTGCAAAACGATTGCTTATGTTTGCAAGGATGGATTCTTAAATAGCATCAAGAAATTCTCAAATAAAAATTGATTAGCAAGATATCAAACTAATCGTGATATGGTTTCATATGCACAAAATATTTCTGTAATACTCACTTTAAATTTAAATTTGCAAGTCTACGTAGTAGTAGATGTTAGTTTAGTGCCTACAACAGACCAAACTGCAAGCTCCATTCACTTTGAATTCATCATAGTTGCCTTATCTAGTTTCTCCTTACTCTAAGTTACTTGAGAAATGAGCATTGGAATGTCAACAGTACCATCCATCTTGTAATTAAGAAAAATTTTAACCTTGAATGCTTTGAGATGGTGATATGTGAATTAGAGCAACCTCTTGTTTAGGCTGCGAGATTATTGACACTCTCCTCACTCAAAAATTAATCCACTTTTGAAAAAAATAGTACGCTTCATTCAGGGTTGGCAGGCATGTGATCCTTAGTAATTGCTGCTATCTGCAGAGAAGCAAATGGGTTTATTCTCTAGTGCCAGCGCCTGCAAGGTTATTCATCCTCGTTATCTGTTTCCCCTGGAGGTGAGGATGCAGTAGGTAAATCGGACTCTACATCCATAAGTTGCAGCTCCTGCAACTCAAAACGATATATTGCCTTCATGTCAAGACCAAACTTCGTCTTAAGGAGTTCAACTACTTTAGCGCTTAAGTTAGCCATGAACACCTTGATCTTGTACTCATAAACGAAGCCCTTCATAAAATCTGATATCTTCATTGATTTGGGGACGTCGAGACCCTCAACAATTGTTCTCCCATCAGGCATCTGTTCGTAGACCTGAATATCGACCTTGTAATCATTTTCGTAAATGTCAAGAAAGTAGCCTGTCCTCGTTATTACCTCGGGCTGGCCAAATTGAGCAGATTTTATCTCGTCTTCTGCCCATTTGGGAAGTCCCTCTTCCTGAGTGCTATCCTCGCTCTTTGTCACCTTTGTCCTTCCCATAATGCTAGTCTAGCGTATATCTTTGCATTTAATAGCTTTTCCAACCTCGTTGCTCAAGCAGCCAAATTTGTCTATAAATTATAACTATATGGTTATTGAATTATGACATTGCTATTTAACGCTATTATCGCTGGCTAGTTGCTATGACAAGCTTCAGCAATAACTGGATAAAGGACAATAAACCGACAATGTCTGAGAAAATAAAGCAGAATGTTGGCCAATCACAACCACTTAAACCGAGAATCGAGCTTGCCAAGAAGAAGATTCAGGCACAGAACCAAAAATTAGAGACAATTCTTGAGAAACTACGAAGTAAAGAAAGATCTCTCTTCAACCAAACTGTTTATGCTCTTCAGAAACATGATACCCAACAGGGTAAGATGATCTCAAATGAGATCGCCCAAGTGAGAAGGTCAACCAAGATGATCTCCCAGCTCAAGATTGCACTGGAACAGATACAACTCCGGTTGGAATCCACTATCGATCTTGGAGACGTTATGGTGGCAATAGGCCCTGCGATGGGCGCGCTAACAAAAGTGAGGACTGGGCTTGGAGGCGTAATGCCGGAAGTAGACAGAGAACTTGGAGAAATCAATGGTGTATTCGGCGATATTATGATGAGTGCAGGGTCCCTTGGTCACACCTCTTTCGCCTTCGACGCAAGCGGTGAAGAAGTAGACAGGATATTAGCAGAGGCAGGCGCAGTTGCAGAGCAAAGAATGACTGATAGCTTTCCGGACGTTCCAATAGGATCCTATTCAGGCAGTAGTATCCGCACATCAGCAGGCGAGCATCCACAGTAAGATATCCTGTATCAATTTTTTTCTTTTTTTTAGCTATTCAATATGAAATCTTTTTTGAATCTTCACTTCTTGCAAGGGGGCATTTTACCTACTACGATTCATATGTAGCAATAAGCCAAGCTGTCTTTGGCTTTTGGAGAGTTTTATATTATTTCACTTTAATCCTTACAGACCTTGGTTAAAGTTCAATGTCTCTCTCTTTAACTAGACAAGGATGACGACTGTGTAATTTTTTCGGCGAATGCCTGCAGTTTCCTACTTTAATGAACTAAAGAAGAATTTGATATCTCTACTCGTAAGATTCTATTTATTGCATTGTTTAAGGTATATCTGAACTTTGAATATTTTGATCACGAAATCCGAGCAAATTTTAACAAGGTTCATACAGGCACTATTTAACAACTTGTATTCAGAAATAGTCATTTGCATTTGTCTCATATGCATTGAAATCCAATCACTAAACATACGAGATTATGCCTAAGTTTATGATTCTAAAAATGGTATTATTATTTCCTAATTCTATGATGCTGATGCTGGTTGCGTTGCGGTAGCCCCTGGGATTTCAATATGTACCAATATCTGGTGTTCCTCTTCCGCCTTCACTATGTAGCCTGGTATGTTTACCTTGCGGTTGCCTATAGAAACATGGCCATGACTAACTATCTGCCTTGCTTGATAGGGTGAGCTGGTACCAGTCTTTTTCATGACTATTGTCTGAAGACGCCGTTCTAGCAAATCTTCAACTTTTAGGTTCAATATGTCATCGAGTGTTGCGTCCTCTCTTGCGAGACCCAGCCTGTTCAAAAAATTCAATAGTCTCTTTTCCTTCTCTGCCCTCAGTTCTGCTGAAAGTGCCAAAAGTGCCCGGGCCTGGTTCCTGATCCTTGCTACCTCAGTCTCTGACTTCCAGAGCTCGCGTTTGTTTCTAAGACCGTAAGAGCCCATGATGTATAATTCTGCATTTAACTGATCTGTGGTCCAGATCATCCTAGGCCTGTGGAAAGTTTTTTTTGCCTTACGAGGATCTCCCATTTAGCACCACTGTCTATTTCTTATCCGGTTCCTTTGATGGTGGGGCTGGAGCTGGACTGGTTGGGCCCGTGCCAGCAGCAGCAGCAGCTGTTGTCGGTGCTGCTCCAGGCATCGCCTTAACTTTCTTGACTCCTACTGCTCCTCCTCTTCTGCCGGTGGTTCTAGTGCATTGGCCTCTTACTCTCAGCCCAAACATATGTCGATATCCACGCCAACTCATTACCAGCTTTTCGCGCTCAATATCATTTGAAGTAGCAAAATCAAGATCCGAAGTTATCATGTGATAGTTAGAACCATCATCCATGTTCTTCCTTCTGTTAAGGTACCATTGTGGGATTCCTGCCTTAGTAGGGTTGGAGATCGCCTGCTCGATCTCTCTGATATCATTTTCAGTCAAAAAGCCAACACGCAAATTAGGATTGATGTTGAGCGACTGAGTCAATATTTGAGCAAAATTATAGCCCACACCTTTAATTTCACTAAGGGCAACTATCAATTTCCTACTGCCCTCAATGTCTTTACCAGCGATTCTGAGAATGTGCTTATATTCTGATGCAGACAAAGCAAAATCACAAAACAATCGTCCGCAATAAAAACCATGCTGGGTACGGTAAATTGGATTCGTGGACTTATGGTGTTATTCTGTAGGTCCTCAGGGCTCAAAGATTGAATTTGCAAATTGCTTCTATCAAAATTATTATTATGGGAGTTCTGATTGAGGGCAATAACGAGTTAAGGGTAGCAATATGGTGCAAAATAGTCACTGGCTGTCAAGCTTTTTAAAGTACATCGGATCAACTATGGCGGGATATTATAACCATCATAAATGACCATCAATAAAATTCTTGACTGGCTTCCAACAATCTTTAAATCTCTGTTGACTAAGAAACCTCCATCTTCGATATGAGTGACAGGATACAGGAAGCAGTTCATCGCTCTTACTCTTCAAAACCAAAGTATAGTGAAATAATGTCAGGGCTGCCCGAGGATTATAGGCAAATTAAAACACTTGGTGATCTTCTCAATATATGCTACAAACATGTCACTGTTCAAGAGCAGATGCGAACCAATCTAATTGTCAAGCTGAAAAAAGGGGAACACCCATTCCCTGGCATAATCGGCTACGATGATGATGTAGTTCCTGCCATCAATAGAGCAATCCTCTCGGATCACGACATGTTGTTAGTTGGACAGATAGGGCAAGCTAAGACCAAGATTGCAGAGGCAATAGCACAGAACCTCCTCTCTCCAATTCCGATAGTAAGGGGTACAATAACAAGCGATATTCCTACATCGATTCCTGAAGATGAATTGATTGCACTTTTAACCGACACTGAAATCTCGAGAAAGAAGCCAGAATTCATGGTGTCGCCGGAATGTGAGGATATTATTCGAGCGAACAAGCTTGAGACTAAGGTTGACTGGGTAAGTGGTGCCGACAGATATAAGTATATACTATCGACGCCGGACATTTCAGTCAAGGATCTGGTTGGGCAGATAGACGCAATAAAGATAGCCAAAAAGGGAATCGAGCTTTACAATATCGAATCATATTCTGCAGGTCAGTTATTGCAGGCAAGGCATGGTATTTTGTGCATTGACGAGTTGCCTGTGCTCGATCCACGAAAGCAAGTCTCCCTACTAAGTGTTCTTCAAGAGGGTAAGTTTACTACAGGGGCATATCCGATCGTTTTCAAACCTGATGTCAGAATAATTGCAACTGCAAACCCTGTTGACTATACACATTCTGGTAAGGTAATCGAGCCATTATTTGACAGACTGAGAAGCCACATTGACACTCACTATCCTAGGACGGTAGAAGATGAGATGCTAATCATTATTCAAGAAGCAAAGATTGCTGATGCTAAGAATGTTGTGTTGCCTGCATTTATTATAAAAACAATAGCCAAGATAACGCAGATGACTCGTATGCACCATGATGTGAATCACGATAAGGGAGTCAGCGTTAGAATGTCAGTACATTCGATGGAGATGATGGTAGGAGAAGCAGAACGTACTCGCTCCATTGTATATGGCATTAAGGCGATCCCTCGCTTTTGTGACATTCACTGCATCCACCAATCATCTAAATTTGAACTTGCAGAGATGGAAGACACTCGCCAGAACCGAAAGAATGTGCTCGATTCTATCATTGAAAGCGTGATAAAGGAACTATCAGTTGAATACATCCAAAAGGTAGCTCCAGAACAGTTGACAAAAGTCAAGAATGATTTTGTGAAGAAAAAGACATTCCAGGTTTCGCAAACAATAGTTGGGAATGGCCGTAGTGACAAGAGTGTTGACTCCGACTATGAGTCTCAGCTGTCTAGTTTTCCTGCACTCCAACAGGTGGTAAATGAAACTATTGCTAGAGTAAAAGAAGAGCAAAAACAGCTTACCGAGCAGGCACTGCAACTTGGAATAAAAACAGACAATATATCTCTGAGTGAGGACCTTGACGGAGAATTCACGGCATCTGTGACTGAGGTAATACTTGAAGGTCTCCGGCACACCCAGCCTCCACTCTTGGACAAAAAGGATAACAACATCTATGATCTCGCATAATCGTGCTCTAGGCAGTAAGAAATTCGTATATTTTCCCCTCAATAAAGAGGGTCAGGATCAAAGGCAAGGTAGCCAAGATGAGCGAGAGCTCTCTAGAGATCTGATGGACCGACTGTTCAAGGCAATAGGAAGAGAGGCGCTGAAGGAAAAGACACCTAGTTTGCAGGAGCTTGAGCAGACACTTCAGGGTGTAATGTCTTCACTTTCAAATCAGCAACAGGAAAATAGCGAGCAGCACCAGACCAAGGGATCACTGGACGATTCAAGAGAAGATAGCCGAGACGATTCTGGCATGCCATTAGTTGCGTACCTGATACAAAAGGGCTATCTAAAGGACTCTCCAAAATGGCTCAGCGCTAAGGGCTTTACTGCAATAGGCAGCAAGATACTTAGTGACGTAATGAAGGCACTCAAGGCTGGTGAATACGGCACTCACGAGTCACAAAACCTTGGATCGGGGTCACTTGTGTTGGACACTACCAAAAAATATGAGTTGGGTGACGACATTAGGTTGCTAAATGTTCCAAAGTCTTTGCTGAACACAATCCAGCGTACGGTAAAGGATGGTGGTAATCTAAAACTGCCTCTGCAAATGGATGTCGATGACTTTGAAGAATATGAAACGATACAGGATGTTCGTGTCGCAGTAGTATATTGTATAGACCTTAGCTCTACAATGCGCTATTCATCAATGTATGGAGACATGAGCAGAATTGAGGCCGCCAAGCGTGCACTTTGGAGTCTCTATTTGCTGAACCGTAATTTCTTTCCCTCCGACTCAATCTATATTGTAGGGTTTGGAGCGCTTGCATCAAAGGTGGCACCGCATGACATACCTTATCTAAAAACCTTTGAGCCCGGCTCTGACTTTTTGCATTACACTAACTACCAGGCCGCATTCAGGCTTGCAAGCAAACTATTACAAAAGGACGGCGCGAGCAATAAACGCCTAGTGCTTGTAACTGATGGTCATCCAAGCGCGTGTTTTATCGATGACAAAAGCGAGCAGGACAAAATTGTATCACAGCGACCATATTCTCACTTTTATACGCCCGACCACCAGACTCTTGACGATGTGAAGCAAGATCATAGCATGAATCTAGATATTGCATCAGGAGAGCTCGTCTACCTTTGCTACCGTTATAGGCAAGTAGACCAATATATTGGCGACCGTACCATTGTGGAGGCAAAAAAAGTCCATTCAAAAAATATTGAAATTGATACTATAATGATAAGTGAAGAGGACTCTTTGCTTGGTTATGTCAATGAAATGGAAAAGTATGTCAAGGGACGATCATACTACATCAACCCTGCAGATATTGACAAAGTACTGTTAACAGATTACCTTAACAACAAGAGGCAAAAGATGATAAGGGCGCATTACTAAAAATAAAAATACGTGGAGAAACTTAATATACTGACAGGAATTTGTTTTGCATAAGCAAATACTATGCTGATTATCTTTGATGTGGAGGGTGTTCTGCTTAACGCTGAGTACCTTCCAGTTTTAGCTCAGGTCATGGGTCCTCGAAAAGAGAAGGAGATTTGGGACATCACCAACGCAGGCATCAGAGGAGAGATCGAATGGGAAGAGGGACTCAAGAGCCGAGTGCGGGCGCTGAGGGGTATTAGTTATGAAGATGCCAAGAAAATAGGCGAGAGTCTACCCTTAATGCCGGGCGCAAAAGAGCTTTGTTCTGCGCTCAAGAAGGCAGAATGGAAAATGATTGCAGTGTCTGGTGGTTTTACAATAATCACAGACAAACTAAAAGACGAGCTTGGAATCGATAGTATATTCTCAAACGAATTAGTGTTTAAGGATGGCAAATTGGAGGATGTAATAATTAATGTTACATCAGATAAGGCAGCTGCAATTAGGCCCACGATAAGGCAGTGGGATATCCGGAAGGAAGATACAGTAGTGGTGGTAGATGGTGCTAATGACTTGAAGCTATTTGCTCTGGCTGACTATACTGTAGGGTTCTGCCCTGTGGACATAGTAAGGGAAAAAGCTGATGTTTCCATTGACAAGCGCGACCTAAGCCTACTCCTCAACTTATTGAAGAAAAATTTTGGAGAGGCAGTATTGATCAATGCAGCAAGTAGGAGACATTAGCAACCAACTCATTTTTTAACTCCTATCTTTCAATCAGTGCAGTTGATACAGATAATCCCTATTCGAATTTCAAATGAGATTATGATACATAACGATCTTAGCGTAATTATCCTTGAAGCAATAGATCGTAGTCAAATAGAAATCCAGAATGGAGATATACTCGTTGTCACACACAAAATTGTATCAAAAGCAGAAGGGCGTGTTGTAGAGCTTGACAGTATTGAGCCTTCTACAAAGGCAATTAATATGGCAAAGGAACATGATAAAGATCCACGCATAATGGAGTTGATACTAAGGGAATCCTCACAAATTTTACGTGCAAAAGATGGCATAATTATATCAGAAACAAGACACGGCTTTGTATGTGCTAACGCTGGCGTGGATCAAAGCAACGTAAAAGGTGATACTGCAGTGCTGTTGCCTCTTGCCCCTGACGAGTCTGCAGACAGGATCCGGCATGCAGTAAAGAAAAAGGTCGGTAAGGAGGTGGCAGTGATTATCACCGATACCTTCGGCCGAACATTTAGAAACGGCCAAACAAATGTTGCAATAGGCATAGCCGGAATAAACCCGATTAAGAGCTACATTGGAACATATGACATGTATGGCAGAAAATTGAGAGTAACTGAAATTGCAGTAGCGGATGAGATAGCTTCTGCGTCTGAGCTTGTAATGGGTAAGGCTGAAAGTACGCCCGTGGCTATGATCCGAGGCTATAACTTTGAAAAAACATCGAAGGCCTCCATCAAATCCCTAATTCGGGCAAAGGATCGAGATCTTTTCCGTTAGAAACTGTAACACTTAATATTATGATACTATATAATTTCAACTGGTTCGTTATTATGAGTGATTCTGCTACCAAGTCAATTGACGTAAGGGGACTTTACTGTCCTGAGCCAGTCTTCCGCACCAAGATGGAAGTCGAGCGCCTCAAGATAGGCGATACACTCAAGATAGTTGCAGATGACCCCGAGTCGGAGGAGGATATCTCGAGATGGGTTAATCGCAACGGTCACCAACTGATATCGTTAAATAAGAATGATAAAGATCTTGAATTCGTGATAAAGAAGGCGAAATAGAAGGGAGATGACGTTAGTTGGAAGGCCTGATGTTGTAGAACAAATCGGGCAGACTCCACTGGTTGAGCTTAGCTCGTTTTCTACCGAGAATATCAAGCTGTATGCTAAATTAGAGTGGCATAATCCCTTCGGCTCTGTAAAGGACAGGGCTGCATACTGGATGATAAAACATGCAGAAAGTATGAGAACCTTGAAGAAAGACAAGAGCATTATTATTGAGCCTTCATCCGGCAACACCGGTATTGCGCTGGCGGGGATATCCTCTGCACTTGGCTACAAAGTAGAAGTTGTTATTCCTGAAAAGGTAAGCGAAGAAACAAAAAATATTCTACGCAACCTGGGAGCAACCATTCATGAAACATCTGACGATTTATGCCCTCGAGTAGGCGCCGGCACGGATCAGAGCATTGCGCTTGCAAAGGCTATTTCAAAGCCAAGACCTGATATTTACTACATGCCAAACCAGTATGATAATGACGCTAATTTCTTGTCTCATTATGAGAGCACTGGCCCTGAGATCTGGGAGCAGACAGACGGAACCGTGACCCACTTTGTTACTGGCTGTGGAACGGGGGGGACAATAACTGGCACTGGAACGTTTCTAAAAGAAAAGAACAGAGACATCCGCGTTATTGCCATACAGGCACAAAAGAACCATCTTCTGCAGGGGTTGCGAAACTTTGAAGAATCCGCAATTCCAGAGCTTTTCAAGCGGCGCCTGGGTGTAGTAGACGAGTGGATGACTGCAACTAACAAGGACTCATTTGAAGCGGTAAGGCAGCTTGTGGAAAAGGAGACTATGCTTGTTGGTCCTTCGTCAGGATCTGTTATGACTTCAATGTTGAAGATGGCGCATGACCTCGACCATGGTATTGTTGTTGGCATTTTCGCAGATGACGGCAGAAAATTCAGGAGCCTTTACCTGCGGGAAAAAATCCTGACCGAGAAGGAATATGACAAGGCCCTTAAGTGTGCAAAATATCTGCCAAAAGTGGCTTATTTATGACTTGAAGGCTAATCTTGCCTGTATTACTCCTCCATAGAATGCCTTCAAGACGTGAAGAATATGAAGTATCTCATGACGGGAAGACATATACTCTATGGGCATTAGTTGATAAGCCAGCTGGCACAACTTCTGCTCTCTGTAGAAACTCCATGCATGGTTATATTCAGCGATCTTTTCAACTATGTTTTCTTTCAGAAAGCCACTTTTCTACATCAATTGCTGCCATGCAACCAAAACCTGCCGCAGTTACGGCCTGTCTGTATCTATGGTCATGAACATCTCCAGCTGCAAACACACCTTCAACGCTGGTCCTTGTGTGTTGCTTGAGGATGATATAGCCCTTATCGTCAAGCTCGAGTTGTCCATTGAAAATCGCAGTATTCGGCTCATGGCCTATTGCCACAAATAAGCCACCTGTTTCGATAAGTCTTTCCTTACCAGTATTGATGTCTTTGACTAGAACGGTTGAAATCTTATTGTTTCCCTTGATGTCTGCTACAACGTTATTCCAAATAAACTCAATCTTGGGGTTTTCAAGCGCCTTTTGCTGAAGGATCTTGCTAGCGCGCAATGAATCGCGTCTGTGAACTACTCTTACCGACTTACCAAACTTTGTAAGAAATGTTGCTTCTTCCATTGCAGTGTCGCCGCCACCGACGACTACAATGTTTTCGCCTTTGAAGAATGGGCCATCGCAAGTCGCGCAATATGAGACACCTCTGCCGCTAAATTGCTGCTCCGCAGGAATACCAAGCTTTCGGGGAGACGCGCCTGTGCAGACTAAGGTTGCTTCTGCAGTATACGTCTCAGCATGAGTTGTGATTGTAAAAGGCCTTTTCTTGAAGTCAACCTTGAGTACCTCGTCATCGACAATTACTGCGCCAAATCTTTCTGCTTGTTGGCGCATGTTCATCATCAACTCAGGTCCAAATATGCCGTTTGGAAAACCAGGGTAATTTTCTACCTCACTCGTAGTCATAAGCTGGCCGCCAGGCAGAGTGCCTGATATAATGAGAGTTCCCAGATTGGCACGGGAGGTATAAATACCGGCAGTATAGCCTGCGGGTCCAGAGCCAATTATACCTACGTCAAAGTGCTTCTGATCCCTAAAACTGCCTGATTGGCTGTCGGACAAATTACAAAGTGACAATTTCTACACCTCTTAATAATTCGTTCGGAACCTAGGTAAAAAATGAAAAACAGCCTTACATGAAAGGCCAGATAAATCGCAAGCTGAAACTAAAATATAATGGACCCAAATAGCTAAAATCTTCTAATTAACTCTTGACTGACCTAAGAAAATTTATTTGCCATATTTCTGTGATAGGGGCATAACATTCGTTTTTCAATCGTATGTATCAGATCCTCCTGCCAATGCGCGTTAAATAGTCTACAATCTTTGTCAGTGCAAAAAGGTTCCCCTTCCGCAATAAAGAAGAATATCGCCTGCAGGACATAATTTATGGATGCTGCAGTAATTTTTTCCTCATCATCATAGTCAATGAACCTTCCTGCAAACTTTTTCTTCAAATTAGCAACATCTTCTATCATCATACTCATAGGCTGAGAAAGATAATATTCTCGTGGCTTTGCCAGAGCCTCGACTATGCCGGTTGTAGAAATGATTGAAGGTGTGCCGCATATGACAGCACGACCATGGTAGCGCCAGTCATCTTCGCTAAAGGTGCAAGGCAAAAGCGCAGTGAATATGATTTGGATATGATCTAGGCTCATTTCTGAAATAGGTATCATTTCTGCAAATATCCCCTGCATAACAAAGCCGTCATATAGCGGAATTTCTAACTTATTGATACTACCGCTGCTGTCACGTCCTTGGTTTCGTTGTTTTTCAAAGGGCTGCTTGAGGTCTACTATTCTTGCCTGCTCTACCATCTTATCCTCATGTGGGAAGGGCGGTCTGAAGTCTATCTTGTAGCTTGGAAAAATCTTGTCAATCCCCTCAGCTACTAGCTTGACATTAAGTGATGATGGTGCTGATACAGTCTGACGTCTTATGTGGATAAAGCGAGGCAAATCCAACTGTCAAGGAAACAAGGAATAGTAAGAATATAAAAAAGGTAACATCACTCAAATTGCAAGGCGACTAGGAATCATTCAAATATGTTGCAAAATGTGGTGCCAACAAACCTACTGCTAACAATAACAAAACGACTTTTTCGTCTTAATTTAGAGCCATCTCGAAAATAGAGCCTACATAATTAGCCATTGTAATAATAACGATGGAGATGAAGTAGAACTTACTTGGACAATGTCAGAGTCGTCGTCCACTAAAAGCAGTTTGGCTAATGATTTGGCGTCCTTGCTGTTGTTGTTGCTACTATTACCAATGATTGCACCACCATCTCCGCTTAAATTTTTTATTGGTGGTGGGATAGGGTTGCCAGTAGGATTGTCAATATCGTAATTACTATCTATCTTGTCATAGCTAGCTTTACCACTGTCGTCGTATTTACTTTTCTCATGTGGCAAATATGAATCCACTACCAGCGGTTATCATGCTGGTAGCGCTCACTGAAAGTGAAATCAACATGCACCTCTAATGTTCTCAACGTTTGATAAGCCTTGGGGTCTTACTATCTTTCAACTTTAGCCGTTCACGTTTTTATCGAAAATATCGCCATGTTCTTATTATAATAAGAACAACAACTCATCAGACTTGTCCAAAATAGCATTATCGGAGAATATGGACTACAAGGAAAATGTGAACCGAGGTAATGTCTTGACTTTTGACACAAGAACATTTTACAATTTTGAATTAGCTAGCGACTTGCAACCTTTTGAGGAGTTAAAAGTATTGATAGAAGAGGCAATAGAAGAAAAAAGAATTCTTTCCAAAAAGAAAGTGGCGAACGAAGAAGAAACTGTTGTAGTATTAGCTGGAGTTGCTGCTGAGCTGAATAGAAATGAAAAGTTTGACGAATGCATAAAGTGAGAGGAATGGTGGCAAAAAATACATTCTGAATGGCTACACAAAGGCCTAAAGGTCTCCATAATATGCCCTCATCTTAGTCCAAAATTAGACAAAGAATACTGTTGTCTATTGATGTGAATAGTTGACTTGGGCTTCAAAGCAGAGCATTATATGATATAATGTTGCTTTATTGATAGAGTGTGTCTGTAATGATGATACTAAACATCATTATATCTGCAGCAGATAAGGCCTTGAGTATTGCTTTTAGATGGCTAGATCAGAATCTTATATCCAATTTATCAAACTTTGTCAAAGGATTTGAATTTGCTATAATTGTTGCGATGGCAGTATTCT
>DATCWI010000024.1:0-6113 GCA_036566425.1 Nitrososphaera sp. | reverse complement strand
GCAATTGCCAAGACGGGTACTCTGCTGCGATAACAATCGTACAGCCCGTTGATCAAGTGCATGTTTCCTGGTCCGCAGCTGCCCGCACATACAGCCAGCTCTCCAGTAAGATGGGCTTCGGCTCCAGCAGCAAAACCAGCTGTTTCCTCATGGCGAACATGAATCCAAGAGATTTTTTCTTTGCCTCGTTCCCTGACAGCATCTGTAATGCCATTTAAAGAATCTCCAGATACTCCATATATCCTCTTAACTCCAGACGCTATTAATGAGTCGAGTATTATATCCGCGACTCTCTTTGTCAAGGTTTTACCAATTCCTCTCTCTCCTTTATGATCACCTCAACAAATTGATAAAGATCTCTCTTGCTCTATTGATATTCGATGGGTTATCTCCTTTCAAATTACTATGTTACCAGCGTTAGTTAGGCCATAATTTTTCTTCTTCTTGTCTGCGGATCAACTACTTAGGAAAAATCAAAGGGATGATAATACGCTATCTCGCGAATCCTATGATTTATCGAGATTTATCGATGATGATGATAATAATGTCTAACCTTTAATACACTGAACTGAGTAGAGCAAGAGATACTCAATGACAATTCGCGAATTAAAGGTTAGACACTGCCAGAAAATCAATAGGGAAACTGTCCTCGTAATGCAAGGTGGCGGCTCTCTAGGAGCATATGAATGTGGAGCGTATAAGGGACTAGCACGGCACGGTATAAAATTTGATGTCGTAGCTGGCACTTCAATAGGTGCAGTTAATGCAGCCGTCATAGCAGGTTCAAAGAGTGGAGACTCAGCAACTGACCTTGAGAATTTTTGGCTGGAGTTGGCTGAAACTGTTACACCTTCCAGCTTGCCTGATGGCTTGAGAACTGTCGCTTCATCTTCATATACGACATTTTTCGGAGTCCCAAAAGCATTTGCTCCCATTTGGTTTAGTAATAATTATTATCATCAGAATATCTGGCAGAGCAGAGATGGTTTTTTTCTCCCTTCTTCTTATTCTTTCGGCCAGAATTACCTATATGATGTAGTGCCGTTGAAAAAAACCTTACAAAGATATATTGATTTTTCAAGACTGAACAATCATAATAATATTCCAAGGCTGATTATGACATGTACGGACATTAAGAATGGCGAGCCTATATCATTTGACAGCGGGAATGAAAGTATTGATGCGGATAGCGTAGCTGCTTGTACTGGCTTTCCATTTTATGGCATAAAATGGACTGAAAAAGATGGCAAATACCTCTGGGATGGAGCGTTGCTTAGCAATACCCCGCTGAGAGAGGTGATTGATGCTTCTCCCAAGACAGATAAAAAAGTGTTCATAGTAAACCTGTTTCCGCATATTCAAGACGACCTCCCGCAGAACATGCAAGACGTATGGCATAGAGCGCGGGACATAATGCACAGCGATAGAACTGACAATAACTTAAAGATGTCAAAGGTAATCTCGAGATATCTTCTGCTATTGAAAGAGATGCATGATATCATTAGCAATACAACATTAGATGAAGATTTACACAGGAGATTCAGAGAAATCGAGCCGGACTACCATAAATTGGCCGATTACAGGGGTGCAATAATAGAAGAGATCACCAAGATAGAGCGATCAGAAGACGTGCACTATATTCTTGAAGATTGTGACTTTTCCTTGGCTACAATAAAGAAGCTGATAAAACAGGGAGAACAGGATGCAGAAGCTGCACTAGCCAAGAAATAGCTAGTAATAACAACACAATAGGCACAGTGTAATGTAATATAATAGCAGTGGTGACGACCATTGTTTTTGTGCTGCAGAACGACAGAACCCAAGAAAATTAAAGAAGTTATTGAGGGTGTATGACCCCCCTGCCGATTATTTGTCCAGCTTTTAGTTTTGATAGAGCTTCGGTGGCTTGGTCAAGCTTGAATCTATCTGAGACTATCGGTTTGATTATTCCTCTCTGTGCTAGGGACACAAGCTCTATAAGGTCAGCCAATGTTCCGGTGTAAGAGCCTATCAACTTGTAGGCCCGTTGAGGCATTGAAACAAGGTTTAATCGCAGCTCCCCTCCAAAGAGTCCTACAAGAACAACTTTTCCTCTCTTTCTAAGCAGCTGCATATCTGTTTCAACAGTCTTTGAAGCATTAACAATATCAAGAACTGCATCAGCTCCCAGATTGTCAGTCAACTCCATCACAGACTTGACTGGGTCTTGAGTCTTTGAATTTATTGTGATATCTGCACCATATTTCTTTGCTGCTTCGAGTTTCTTGTCGTCTATATCCATTGCAATTGTTCTTGCTTCGGTGATAGCTTTTACGCTCTGTATGGCCATCAAGCCAATACCACCTGCACCTACAACGATTACATTATCGTTTGGCTTAAGCTCTGCATTCTTTACTGCACCATAAGCCGTGAGGACTGAACACCCAAGAATTGCGCCTGCATCAATATCCATTTTGTCATCTAATCTCACAAGATACCTTTTGTCTGGAACAAGTACATACTGTGCGTAGCCGCCATCTGTGTATATCCCCAAAGAATTTGGTTTGTCGCAAACATTCTCCTCACCTCTCCTGCATGCTGGACACAATCCTTCTCCAATCCAAGGGTAAACGAGAACTCTCTCATCTTTGGTAAACTCCTTTACATCTTCACCAATGCTTTCAATCACCCCAGCAATCTCGTGACCGGGCGTCAGCGGGTATCTTATTCCTCTGTCAGTAGTCTTGATGACCTGACCACCCAGACCTTCGTATCCACCTTCCCACAAATGCAAATCACTATGACAAACTCCAACTGCCTGTATCTTAACTAGGACTTGAGAGGCCTTTGGCTTTGGGGTCTCAATTTCCTGCACCTCCAACGGCTTATTTGGCTGAACAATTCTTGCAGCCTTCATGGCTATGAATTGCTGATCATAATATAATAAGAGTATGGCGCATAGATTTTCGCTTCTCTCTTTTGAACAATGCTTTGCTACATTCTATGATATGTATCTTTTTAACCTATGGCCGACGATATTTCAATAATAATAGAATAATGCCTTTGCTGAAAACTTTGAATAAAAATGATGATTCTGTAAACTTGGCAGGTGATAACAGTTATTGAGGCTGGTCTGAAAGTCGGATTTGTACGGCCGAATCTGGTGGGGAAATCAGTAGTGAATTTACTGGAGGATTTGTTACCGAATTGAGTGTGGAATGTAAGGGAGAATGTACTTAAGAACGCAGAGAGGTTAAAGCACCCATGTTAGTCGCTATATGATGGATGTATAATGCCCTTAAGTATGTAGATATTGTTATGCGTGATAGTCTAGTAAAATGTTTGTCAAGGACTCCTGTAAATCCATAAGAAGTCTAGATGAGAAGAGAGGCACTGCATTATCCAATGTCAGTGTAATATGATGTATTGATAGTTATCGGATAAAGTTCAGTTTCATTTCATCATTACTATTCCATTTTCTCCTTTTCAGATGCATTTAGCGTTCTTTTTCGCTTCGAGTAAAACAACTCCAGATAGAACATCAAAGACGGTGTTGCAGTTCTCACGATTGCTATCTGCATCTTACGTCGTGCTATTGCTACTCGCAGTGTTTGCAGTATAATCATTAGAGTTCTTGGACAGATTCTTTGTAAATATCAAGTCAGCAAGCTCTACCCTATACGCTCCTACAACTGCTGTTTGTACTTTTGGAATACATCGCGCATTTTTGGCATCAGCGCCTTTACTTCCGCTATGCTGTTACCCTGCGCCATCACCTGTAGGATTTCATTTTGGAACCTTGAGAAAAGAGGAGGTGTGTCGTGCCTTCTCGTCTCAATGCCTCTATCCTTTATGATGTTCCCATCTTGAAAACAGCCAAAGTATCAATGGGGCACTGGCACAAGCCTCTTCTGCCTGCTGTGCACAAAGGCCAGCCACTTGTATACAGCTTCAAAGCTCAAGTCAAAACCTGTTTCACGCTCGATTGACTCCCCTAGCAAGTCATAATCGGTCTGTGTAGCGCCTTTCTTTTTCACCCAGAGGCTGTCCACGATGCCATGCAGCAGGAGGGGAATCCTTGCGCTTCCCCAACCCTGCAGGCCTTCCTTAGTATAGACTTGTCAAATGCGCACACAGCGATATGGGCGTCAACGAAGACATGACACCAGCGATGATATCAAATCAGACAGCAGCAACCACCAATACCAGACTGGCAGGAACCTTCATTGGAGTTAATGATGGCATACACAATGCAGCTGGTATGGCTAGAGTAATTAAACTGGCGCGTGCGGAAAACAGCAGCATCCTGAGGCTCGAGAATTTCAAATCTACAAATGGCCCTGACCTTTATGACTACTTGTCAGCTGACAGTCATCATGCTTCTGACTACGTCAGCCTTGGGAGACTCAAGGGGAATATGGGGAACCAAAATTACGAAATTCCTGATGGGACTGACCTGTCAAAATATCATGTGGTGCTAATATGGTGTCGAGCCTTTTCTGTGCTATCTGAGAGTACAGAATTGAATGCAACCTGTTGACATCATGTTATGTTTTAAACTCTCAAATCAAGTAGTCAGAAACTCCTCTGCCTCGAAGAAACTTGACAACTCCTGAGACAATTGGTGACAAAAGATTTCCAATATTTCAAAATCTGCGATAGAGAACCTCTTCTCACTGAACATAGCAATGACTCCGATTGCTGTTCCCTTATACGTCAGCGGATAACCAGCGAAAGATTTTAGATTCTCCCTTTTGACCCAATCAGGGTGGCGTATTCTAGGGTCATTGGCGACATCATTTGAGACCTGAGGCTTGCCTGATTTAACTATGGGACCAATCTTGAGCGAATCAATTGATACCTTTGAGAACTCACCATCAATATTCCTGTATTTGCCAGCACTGAACTTTAGGATAAGCCATTTTCTTTCTTTGTCTACAAACCAAATCCGGGCAAACGCCGCCTCGTAATATTTTACAAGATTTTCGAGGATAGCTTGAAGTCTACCGTTCAGCCCATCGTACTTCTTGACCGATTTTAATATATCATAAAGCCGTCTTTTCCGCATTTCCAAGTCCTGCTCGTCTAAAACTGTGTAAGGTGTGACCTTCGTAGTCTTTGACTCATACGAACGTAAATCGGCAATTAATTCTGAAAAAATACTAAGAAAGTTATTTGATTCAAGGTCATATTGTTCCTGAGTATCAAATACCATATTACATATCCAGTCAAAGTCACCTGTAAGCCGTGATGAAAAGAGGCAAAACCTTGAGTTGTTTAGATATTCTGTGAGGCGCTCTATCAAGGCGGGCAGGTTTTTAGAGTACCTGAATTTAATCAACAAGGTGCGATTTATCTTATCTGATCCAAAGCTTGGAATTAGAAGAGCGGAATAACCTATGATAACACCCCCCTTTTCCAACCGTTGGAGCCGATGCCTGATTGCGCGATCTGTTAACTCATGTCCAAGGTTCTTGAGGTTAACAGTTATCTCTTGAGAGGACACTCTAGCGTTTCTCCCTAATTGAGCCAGAATTATGCTGTCTATGGCATCTACCAACAGATATAGATTCATTTGCGACGTTTTATAATTTCCGATTCGGAAAGTTCCTTATTTTTCTCCATCTCCACCTGCCGAGGCGAGCTTCCAAAGTGGACATTGCCGCCACTTTTGATTTCCGAGCAGAATATGATATTGGCTGAGTATTACATAAGTAATGAATAAGCAAATTTCAGACCATGTGTCAAAGAATACAACTGGAGTTCTGCACAAGACCCCAAGCGTAGAGGGCCTCTCCATTTTTTACAGGGAAACTAAGAGACTAGTGCAATCGCCTGCGCAAAATAGGGGTCAGGTTGCAGCACAGGAGCAGATAAAGATACTGAGGGAGGCTGTGGCAAATGAAACAGAAGAACAAGCACTTCCGCTGAACAGGGGTCAGGTTGCTGCAATGGAACAAGTAAGAATACTTAGAGAGGCTGTTGCAGGTGCGATGCAAGAGCAAGCACCTCCTCCTCAGAACAGGGGTCAGGTTGCGGCACAGGAGCAGTTCAGGATAATAAGAGAAGCCTTAGGAATTTCGAATACATAGTCTCTTTTTTTGGATAGCATGCATAAAGTAGCAGCAGTGTAA
>DATCWI010000099.1:0-6292 GCA_036566425.1 Nitrososphaera sp. | reverse complement strand
GCATAGTTTACGATTTCCCCGACGATAGACATTGCAGAATTATCGGTCACCTCTGACCTGAAGTGCAAATTGTCATGAACTTGGAAAGATATGTGAATTGGTGCATCTGGGCAAAACTAATAGAAGTCAGAGACTTTACGCGCGACAAGTTGCATCGCTAGTTCAGAAAGAGCATGCAATTGGCAAGTTCTTTAGACAGCTGTTCACAGCAGGATAGGTAAAGCGCTAATTGCCCCTAATTTTAGCAAGAGAAATTCACATATTAACCAAAAAGTGGGGAATGGCTCAGGCTGAGCGTGTACGGAACGTGTCATTGTGTATTCGCTGGCGAATCTTTGGCCCTGCAATTGAATAGACAAGGGCCCCACCTATTCCAGCTATTGCAATAATTACGAGGGTCAGTACTGTTTCCATTTTATCTCCTCAGTATCAATATGATTAAGGACAGATAAGAACGTTTGTAATATTTATTAATAACTAAGCATATTTTGCAAATATATAGCAGTGAACGGTCGTCAATATAATTATTACAAAATAGGCATAGCAAATCTTAAATTTTACATATATAGTGTTATTTTGAGTTAATAGTGATGCAGAAAGAAAAATCCACAAACGGTTTATTGTAACTTGACTATCTGATTCCACGTGCCCGTTTGCGAGAACATGAAATACTTGTCATTATTCCCGGATTCAAATTGCAGGATGTCTCCGGCAGCTACCTGTATTTTGAATAACTTGTTTAGGTATTGCATAAAGCTGGGGCCGGCAACTATGCTTTTGGCTTCAGGTTCGAAGGGCTTGGTATAGTATTTCTTTAAAGCGCTTCCTAGACCTATATTGCTAAGTTCTTCAACGAAATCAGCTAAATCTACGAACGTTGAGTTTCTCCTGTGCAGTTTAATTATTGCCATTGCAAATGTCCTCGTGAATCTATAGCGTGCCTATAATTTATCCATGCCTATGCGCATGATTTGTAATACAAACAGCCTTATTGAAGATGTGACTCTAATATGCTGTAAATGCATATTCTTTGTCAATCTTGTGGAGAAGAGTTTAACAACCTGTCAACCGGCGTAAGTTATTCAAGCGCAGTTAAGGGATTTATGGTTTTTTGCTCCGACAAGTGCTGCAAAGACTATCTTATTTCAACTGCGAAATAATCAGAAGATGCTCGGTAAGCACATTCATGAAAGAGTAAAGGCTCTAGCCATACATAGCTAGCACACAGGAGAGCGTGCTGACATAAAGGATTCATAGCATTCGTCGGAATGTTGTGTGCCAATTGATTAACTACGATGGTTGTGTATGATATGCATGACACAAACAACATACGATAACGCTAACGCAGAAGACAGGGCAAAACAACTACGCTCAGCAAAGGTAGAGGAATCACAGATTCAAGAGCTGTCGGGAAAACAGTTTGAGAGCCTGCCGCAGCCAGTTCAAGAAAAGCTGAACGCGTGGACACAGTGAGATCCGACGCGGTCTCTTATTTTTGATTCTCAACTTCAGACGAATAGATGCGAGCTGATCAATTTTCAAAAGTTAGTTACCAGAAAAGCTGCACACAGGTGACTAGGATTAGCTTCGTTTAAGTGCCTGCAGTGGCGATATATATCGATGTCAGTAGTTGAAAATGGTGCCAAGGAGGTAACGTGGGCAGGCGAGGTATTGCGCCTTCTTGCTGAAAACAACCAATCACTAAAGGAGAACAACGAAATTCTGAAACAGGACCACGCTATAATACTCAATATTGACGAGAGTCTTAAAAAATCAAAATGAATACGCAATAGCCCGTCTGGATAACGATTGGCGACCGGATTGCCCAATAATATCCGCATATTGCCCTCAAGCCATCTATACTAGAACGCCGCAATTATACCATGATAATAACACCAATAGTCGAAAATTGCATTAACTGTGGCAGGCCAATTGAAAATTCAACGGGTTCCTGCCGAGCTTGTGGAAGCGAAAGACCGCATTCATTATGATGGAGTTCAGCAATTATTCATGGTCCACCGGTTTAGTCTCTTCCGTAACTAGTTTGCTCTGGTTGCAGCGAGGACACCTCACAGGAGGCATTTCTTTTATTTCTGCTAGGTCGCTGCCATCAGCAGGACATTTGCCTTCAAAATCCCTGCTATGAATGTCTGCATGTACAAACTTTGCCTCTTTTTTGCAGATGTAAAGTCGGTATTCATCAGCGTAATCTGCATTAACGTCGGTAAGGATTTGGTCAGAGTCAGAGCTACCAAGTGGTAGTTTCGATTCGTACCCACAACCTTCGCACTTGAAGTGATAAATTTGCATTATTGCAACTTGACTATTTCATCCCATGTTCCAGTCAGGGAGAACATGAAGTATTTGCTATTGTTGGCAGATTCAAATTGTAGGATGTCTCCGGCCGATATTTGGATTTTAAATAATTTGTTTAGAAACTGAATAAAACTAGGGCCGGCAACTATACTCCTGGCTTCGTGTTCGAGAGGCTTGTTGTAGTACTCTTTCAAAATTTCAGTTAGCCCTATATTGCTAAGTTCTTCCACCAGATTAGCTAAATCTACATACGTCGTATTTCTTTTGTAGACCTTAATTGTTGCCATTTGTAAATGCCTACTTATAGCTAATACGCCTAACTTACTTATAGCACTTGTCTATGCGCAATACAAACTGCGTCAAGGTAGATATACTCTAGACAATAATGTTGGTACAAGAATGATAAGAACATGCAAGTCCTGTGGAAAAGAGTTTCAAAGCTTCGATGAAGGAGTTATATATTCAAGCACCGTTAAAGGCATTTTAGATTTCTGCTCAGATGAATGCTGCAAGGATTATCTCAATTCAATAATAAAGTAATATGCAGTAAAAATACGATTAGAGCCACAGTTCTAATGCAAAAGTAGTGTGCTTGGACTAATGTGACACCTTCATAGCTGCATGTCAGCCATTTTTAAGCAAAGCCATGATTGTATTTTTTAATCTGTGAATGCCGTACCCGGTTTTTGACGATATGAGTAATGGATCCTTTAGCTGTAGGTCTTTTGCAATTGCATCTATCTTTTGCATGCCGCCGATGCCATCTGCGACATTATTCTTATTATTACCATTACAATTATCATTATCATATTTGGTCAAAATGACAGAAACTTTGGACTCGTCAACCTTCAGATCCTTTAGCACATTCCAGCAGTTGTAATATTTTATTTTGATGTTTTCAAGCTCCTCTGAAGAATCAATGAGAAGCAAGATAAGATCAGCTGCGAGCGATTCTTCCAGCGTTGATTTGAATGCGTCTATCATGTAGGTAGGGAGCCGGCTGATAAAGCCAACAGTATCGGTAAGCAGTACTGCCGCCTTTTTGCTCTCGATTTTCATGGATCTCGTAGTTGTTGAAAGCGTTGTAAACAGGCTGGTCGACGTTTCCTTTTGCTCGGCTGAGAGCAAATTAAAAAGGGTTGTCTTGCCAGCACTGGTATAGCCTACCAGAGATACAATGGGCATTCCTGTTTTCACGCGCTGCTGATGGTAAAGCTCACGCTTGTTTTTTGCCTCGTCCAGCTTTTCTTTGATAAATGCCATTCTGCGCTTCAGGTCACGAAACTTTACGTCAACCACGTATTCTCCTCTTCCACCCTTGCCTGGACGCTCATCGCCCGCAGTCATTTTGGCAATTTCCCTTACCCGAGGCATCTCGTACCTGATTTCGGCCAGCTGTATCTGCAGTTTTGCTTCGTTAGTCGTTGCCCTTGAGTAAAAGATGTCAAGTATCAGCCGTTCTCTGTCAATTACCTGCACTCCTGTCAGTTTTTCCAGATTGTGTATTTGTTTTGACGTAAGGTGCTCATCGACGATTACCTGCTCTGCATTTGATTCTTTGACGAATTCTTCTAATTCCTTTGCTTTTCCCGATCCTATCCCATACTCTGCGTGGTTGAGGTATTTTTGAGTGAAAACCCTCAGAGGTTTGCGGCCTGCCGAATCTACCAAGCTTTTGGCTTCTTCAAGGGTAAAGCTGTCAGGGTACGTTACAAGTACTACTTCTTTTCGTGGGCTTTTGCCGGGCAACAGTCTTAGGACCAGTCCATGTAGTCATCTGCAGCGTATTCATTTTCGTGCCCTCTTGAACAAATATGCAGGGTATCAGTGGTAGCAGCTGCTGCCTTGAATTCTTTGTTGCTTCCTTCAGGCACGTAGATGCCAGGGAATACCTCTCCACAGGTTTTACATTTCAACATAAGCCGGGGCATAGGAATTACCAATTTCCTTATTTTTTAGTTGTTGTTGTTGATGTTGTTGTTGATGATGGCTCAAACTAAGCCTTCTAATGATTTCTTTGCGGATCTCTTCAAGCTTTATCTGCTCTCCTCTTCGCCCCGGGCTTACCATTTCTTGATGTTTTACTTTTTTCATTTCATCAGACAACTCGTCAGATCCGAAATGTGAACTAACATAGCGTTCTACTTTTTTCTTGCGCAATTCAAGGGCATATCTTTCTCTGAAGTCCCTTTCTTCTGAAGTATCATCAATTACACTCATGCAGTGGTTCACTTACTTACCTGTCTTCCCAGACATTGTAGCATCATCATGCTTTTCAGCTACAACCATCGTCATGCATGATCTAATGTTGGCAATTGACCGAAATTTCTTTACTATCTTGGCTATGCCGTTCTCAGAATCAGTGTTTAGCTCTGCCACTATGTCGTAAATACCTGATAATCCAGCCGCTTGTGAAACGCCAGAAATGTTTTTCATTTCTTTTATGACATTCTTTTCGGCACCCACGTCACAGTTCAAAAAGATAAAAGCTTTCGACATGATTACCTTATACATCACTACTATATAAGGAAAAGAAAACTGAGAGTACTTAATTTTCTTAACCCCACACATGTCCACTTTGATTTTTAGACCTCTGGGACTTTTCGATAGTGGGCATGCTCCAAAGTATATTTTTGTTGGTTATGCATGCTTTCAAAGTTTGCTAAATGGTAGGCGCAGAACGCCTTTATGTTGTTATCAAATTTTTGGGGCAGCATTGTTTCATAGGCTACAAGCTCGTGCAGTTGGCCAAAGTGAAAGAAAGAGCCAATGTCAGCTATGATTGATACGCCGCTCTTGTTGTTGTATTCTGCCTGCTTGACAAGTTCCATCACTTCATTTGATATTCTTTTCAAAAGAAAGTCAGTATCTGAAAGCCCCAGAGCAAAATACCGCTTTGCTGAATCTTGGATTATGAGCGAGCCGTTGTTCAGGTACTCAACGGCATCAATTCCATTTTTGTGAAGGTTCATTTCAACACTGTCTGTAGTTTCGTAAAATGGAACAAACATAACAATTTCGTTTCCTTCTTCCAATGCAAATTTGGCATAGATAGAATATGCATTTCTAAATGTAGTCAAACTCGGATAGACCAGCATATTGTGCTCTCCAAATGCAGTCTGCTTTAGCTGCTCCGCAATAGCAATTGCCGTGCCATCCATCGCCGCTGCGAAAGCTATGGATCTGGTGTCGTTATTTGTCATCGCTTACTAAGGCAGTCTCGCTCATAAGAACGTACTATATCTTCTCATTTCGAATATTCTGGCAAAGCGATAATATTGTTCGTTATGCACCACGTATGCCTTGAGCCACGAGTATAGAGTAACATCCAAGCCCGCAATCTTCGCATATTGGCTTCATGCTGTCCTTGGCATCTGCGCTACCGATACAGCACGGCTGCTTTACCCTGCCTCGGTGGTCCAGTGACAATATGGCCCAAGATGGGCAGCCCACAGGTGTTGTTCCAATGCCTCCCCAGTTTCCTTTCATAAGCAGTAACTGCTTGACAGGGTTGACTATAAAGTCAGGGTATTTTTTCTTGAGTGCAACTATCTTATCAACTACTTGATTGCGCACTTCTCCAAATGGCAGCATCATCGGGTCTCCCTTTACAAACGGCGTGTGGAACTGCAGACCAATCTTGTTCACTTTGTCTCTCCATTCTTCTATTAACTCCTCAACTGTCATGTAATTTAGCGAATTTATGGTCATCGAGATCCAAATTTCCTTCCATGCAGGTCTTCTTCTTGCATTGCGCTCCGGACTTGCAATATAGTCGAGGATGTTCTTTTTCGTCCTTGCATACATTCCTTGTCCCCTTATACTGTCATGCACCTTCTCTGTTCCGTCCAGCGATACCCAGTAAAAATACAATCCACTGTAGTACATCAGCGGAAAAGTGCCGTTTGTCACGACGCACACCCTCTTGGGCATTTCCTTGCAAAAGACCTCTATAATGTCCGGCCGGAGCGTCGGC
>DATCWI010000054.1:0-28247 GCA_036566425.1 Nitrososphaera sp. | reverse complement strand
GGTGGCATTTGTGAATACGGCGCCGGCGTCAAGGTAAATCTGTACATATCCTCGCCTAATTGCTTCTTCGTAGACTTTGACAGAGGTGGGTGTAACGATGCACCTAGTGTTTTTGTGCACCTTTCTACCTTTTAATATTCGAGCGGCTACTTCCAAGTCTTCGATCCTACCATTTGTAGCAGATCCGATAAAGGCTTGGTCAATTTCTAGCCTATCCATCTCATTGACTGAATAGACGGCATCGGGATGGTCAGGACCTGCAACCATGGGCTCTATGTTGCTGCAGTCGATCTCTATTTTGTCAATGTAATTGGCAGCTTGACCTGGCTCAATGACTAAAGCAGGATTTTGATTACTAATCATCATAGCTCTTGGATTTTGATCTAGATATTGCTTGGCTACTTCATCAAATGGGAATTCTGAGATCTTTGCTCCACACTCCATAGAAGCATTGCTTATGCAAGCCCTAGAGTCCATGGTAAACGCTTTCCTGACATTTTCGTCTGAAAAGAACCATTCCAAAGCCCTATAGTTTGCCCCATCTTCTCCCATTTTTCCAATAAAATCTAGTATTAGGTCGCGAGCATATACCCCTCTCTCAAGACTGCCAGACAATGTTACCTTGATGCTCTCTGGAACACGCAGCCACATTCTTCCAGAAGCCCATATAGCAGCGATTTCGGTACTTCCAATTCCTGTGGCAAACGCCCCTACACAACCCGCCTGACAAGTGTGAGAATCAGCCCCAAGAATTATCATGCCTGGCAATGCAAGATATTCCAGAATATGTTGATGGGATATCGAACCTTCGACCAGCATGCAACTATGCTCTGCAGCAAATTCTCGCATCATAGCATGGAGGTTTGCGACCTTTTCGTCTGCAGCTGGAAACGTATGATCTATTACAAGAAGAACTTTTGATGGGTCGTACAATTTGTCAATCCCCATTTCTTTTAACGATTTGATAGCTAGAGGTCCAGTACTATCCTGAGCCATTGCAAGGTCAACATCTACTATTGCAATATCGCCAGCATTCAGACGTTTGAGTTCTTGTGGGCCTTGATTGTTTATAGACAGTGCTTTCTCTGCAAATGTTAGTGAATGATCTTTCAGGATCTCGTGTATGCTATTATCGTCGACAGCGGTGGCAGATGTTAATTGTTGAGTTGCTGACTGATTTTCAGCGACTGTCAAGTTGTTCTCTATTGTCAGAATATTTATTTTAAGAGTTTGCTAAGATAATAATCAAAATCAGGTTAGATAGTATTATTTGGCAGGGAGAGGTAGCTCATGACTGCCGGATTTAATTATCTTGATTGTCAATGTGTGTGTATAAAACAAAAGAAACGACCATACTAGAAGTGGCTAATAAATTTCGATATCAGATATAGCATCTTGTTCTTGTTCTGCGGCCATCATATCCTATAAAATATGATAAGATGTATCTCCTTTATTCGACATAGTTAATAATTCTTCAGTGGATGGGTAGCGTTATCACGAAGGAAGAATCAACATAGATAAAGCCAAGAAAGCTGGCTGCATAACTCCGGAGCATACCCATTGCTGGACCCTTCTATGGCCTGTCTGAAACGTAAGGTACCCCTGTATTTTGGCATCTCATGCCATGTAGCGCCACTACAGAGTATCCATAGTCTTTGTTGAATTGTGTAATGACGCTATTAACTCTGTGGTGGATTTCTTGTTCTTCCTTTGCGATATCGCTAGCGATCCACCGAAGTGTTACCGGAACTCGCTTTCTAGTTCTGGTAACTTTTTGCAGGAGATGAGTAAAATTTAAGAAAAGAAAATGCATTGATCAAGTTACCAGTATTTCATGTGAACCCCTTAAGTACAAAACATTCGAGCATCTGTTCAGAAATACAATGATAACCGATAACATCTTCTCGGGACTGAAGGTGGTCGATCTTGCGAGCTTCGTCGCCGGTCCGGGCGCAGCCGTGATCTTGTCCGACTTTGGTGCCGAAGTGATCAAGGTCGAACCGCCCAAGGGCGATATGTGGAGGAAGGCGAACAAAGTTCCCCCGCAACCCTTGTCTAAAGACGCTTATACCTGGCATCTGAACAATCGCAACAAGCGTGGACTGGCTCTAGATTTGAAATCGTCCGATGCAGGCAAGATTTTGGAGCGCTTGGTCAAGTGGGCGGATGTGCTGATCGTCAACACTCCTCATCCGGCGCGCAAGAAACTGCATTTGGAGTATGACGATATTGCGCAGTGGAATTCCCGTCTGATTTACGCCGACCTGACTGGCTACGGCGAAAAAGGCCCTGACGCCGAGCTTCCGGGATTTGACGTCACGGCCTACTGGTCGCGAAGTGGCCTGCTCTCTCTGACGCGCGATGCTGGCGCTCCCCCCACATTGCCATTCGCAGGCACGGGAGACAGCCCAACGGCCGTTGGGCTGTTTGCTGCGATAGTTACGGGCTTGTATCGACGCGAGCGCACAGGCAAGGGCTCGTACGTTACGACGTCGCTATTAGCCGAAGGCGTTTGGTCCGCCAGTGTGGCCATTCAGGCGGCGCTTTGCGACGCCAAGTTTTCCCCGCAGCATGACCGAAAAAATCCGGCAAACGCGGCGCAGAATCTGTACAAAAGTTCCGATGACATCTGGTTCATGCTTGTCGTCACGCCGGACAAGCTACCGGCCGTCGCAGAGGGTATCGGCCGCACGGATCTTCTGAGGGATCCGCGATTCGCCGATCCGGCGAAGTTGGCCGCAAATATGGGCCAGCTGACGGCGATAGTGGACGAGATCTTTAGCGCGCAGCCGATGGCCCACTGGCGCGAAGTCTTTGACAGGGCTCACATAACCTACGGTGTGGTGGAGGATCCGAGCGACGTTATCAAGGATCCGCAGTTGAACGAGAACGGCATCGTCGTTCCACTCGCGGGTGCCGGCGGGAACCTGAAAAGCACGATCAGCAGTCCTATTCTAGTGCACGGCGTCACTAAAGTACCTGCAAAACGAGCGCCAGAACTTGGAGAGCACAACGAAGAGATTCTTAAGGAACTAGGGTTCGACGCAAATGAAATAGACGGCTTTCGCACGAGCGGCACGCTTGGGAAACCAAAGGAATCTGCGAAGGGAACGGGGGAGGACTAAAATGCAAACAGCAGGAAAAAAAGATACCAAGCCACCAAAGCCATTGCCGCCACCGAATAGTGACTTCTACCAACTCGCCGAAACTCTACCTCCCGACGAACTTGCGACCCTGAGACAGGTGCGCTCGTTCATGGAGAGCAAGGTCGCGCCTATCATTAACAAGTACTGGGTCGAAGATTCGTTCCCATTCGAGTTGCTTCCCGGTATCAAGGACTTGAATCTCGGCGGTCTTGGGATACAAGGCTACGGTTGCAGAGGAGGAAGCGCACTGCTCGCCGGTCTTGTTGCAATGGAGATGGCACGCACTGACGCTTCTATCGCGACATTTTTCGGCGTCCACAATGGCCTCGCCATGGGCTCCATCAATCTCGCCGGATCAGAAGAGCAGAAAAAGAAGTGGCTACCGCCCATGGCCCGCTTCGAAAAAATCGGATGCTTCGCCCTAACCGAACCGCTTGTTGGCTCCGGCACATCAGGCGGTTTAATGACGACCGCGAAAAAGGAGGGCGACACCTGGGTCTTGAACGGCCAAAAGAAGTGGATCGGCAATTCTCCATGGTGCGACATTTCAATTATCTGGGCACGCGATGTCGCTGATAACCAGGTCAAAGGTTTCATCGTTGAGAACAAGACGACGCCTGGCTTTAGCGTCGAGAAGATTCAGAACAAGTTCGCGCTCAAGGTGGTCCAGAACGGCCTGATCACGCTGAAAGATGTTCGGCTGCCGGAAGAGAACCATCTCCAGGCAGGCGCGCAGACGTTCCGCGACACGGCGCGGGTGCTGCGCCAGACACGGTATGGCGTAGCATGGGAGGCGACGGGGTGCCAAATGGGCGCTTTCGAACATACGCTCAAATACGCCCAAGAGCGCTTGCAGTTTGGAAAGCCAATTGGCTCGTTTCAACTCATCCAAGATCTTCTCGCAAAGATGCTCGCAAACGTGACTGCCTGCCAGTGTCTAGTGGTTCGCACGGCACAACTGGACGACCAAGGCAAGATGACCGACGCTCAGGCAGCGCTCTCCAAGGCGTTTACCACGGCCAAGTGTCGCGAGACTGTGGCATGGGGCCGGGAGATATTCGGCGGCAACGGCATTTCTATCGATTACAGTATCGGGCGCTACTTCACCGATGCTGAAGCGCTAATCAGTTACGAAGGTACCTCTCAGATGCAGAACCTCATTCTCGGCAAAGCCATCTCGGGGCTGAGTGCCTTTGTGTAGAACTCAATGCAATCAGAAAACCACATCATCATCAATAGAGGATGGGATCTTATGAGTTCAACATTAACACTTGAGAACGTTTTATATGAGAAAAAAGGTGCCATCGCTTACGTGACCCTAAACCGCCCCAAAGTGCTGAATGCTCTTAATCAAAAGACGTGGGAGAACTTGCGCGCGGCTTTTGAAGATGCACGGGACGACACTGCAATTCGCGGCGCTATCCTAACTGGAGCCGGTGGCAAGGCTTTCATTGCGGGAGCAGACATTAGCGAGCTTGCGACTATAACGCCCGTCGAGGCACAAAAGTCTAGCAGTTACGGACAGGAGGTCCTCAACCTCGTCGAGAATCTCGGCAAGCCTGTGATAGCAGCAGTAAATGGCTTTGCGCTCGGGGGCGGATGCGAAGCGGCCATGGCCTGTACCATCAGGGTGGCCGCAGAAGATGCGAAATTTGGACAGCCGGAAGTCACGTTGGGAATCATTCCCGGCGGCGGTGGAACGCAACGTTTGCCGCGGCTGGTCGGTAAGGGCCGGGCTCTACAGCTCATTCTTTCTGGAGGAATGATCAACGCTCAGGAGGCCTATAGAATCGGGCTCGTTAATGAAGTCGTTCCCATCGCTGACTTGATCCCGCGCGCGGAAGCAATACTGAATCAGATTTTCAAGAACGCTCCCATCGCAGTAAAGTACTCACTAGAAGCGGTGAACAAAGGATTGGAAACGAGCGTCGCCGAAGGCTTATCGCTTGAGGCTTCGTTGTTTGGGATTTGCGCTGCAACGGAAGACAAGAAGGAAGGCACAGAGGCGTTCCTTCAGAAGCGTCACGCAAATTTTAAGGGGCAGTGAAATCCGATAAACAAGGTTGCGACTCTGCGGACTGCTGGAATTTCTACAGGCACACAAGAGCGCTTTTCTCGCGCAGAGGACTGATGGAGGGATACACCGGCCTATATACTTGTGCTATGCCGCCATCCACTAATAATTCCGTTCCTGTGATGTAGCTTTAATGCAAGTACAAACAAAGAGTTATACTAGCTGATTTCAAAAAATCATCCAACTGCAAAGGATCATATGGGCTTCTATTGCCTTCACCGGTGCAGAACAAAATATGGTCTGCGCTACGGTCAATTGGGACAAGATGTGAAGGCCTTTAAGAACGCAAATAACAGAAATTTCTTGGAATCGAATATCGTGAAACTCTAATAAGCGTTATAACAATAGGTATTCTTTGAAGTGTGACGATGTATTACGAACAAAAATAAAAAATCCGGGACAACCCAGAAATCCGATGCAATATCGCCAAAATCACCTCTTCAACCAGGGTCTTCTGCACCAGATTTTATGCTCAAGAGTACGCCGGATGAAACAGTATCACTAGAAGAATTTCGCAGCCGCCCCGTGATTCTCGCCTTCTACCCGGCTGATTTCAGCCCTGTTTGCGGCGACGAGATGTCTTTGTTTAATGAAGTATTGCCTGAATTCAACCGGTTTAATGCTCAAGTCTTAGGAATCTCGGTAGACAATATTTGGTCTCACATTGCATTCTCCCAAGCACGAAACCTGAGGTTTCCTTTGCTATCTGATTTTCAGCCAAAAGGGTCGGTAGCTCGGCGATATGGCGTATACCGAGACCAAGATGGTGAAGCTGGGAGGGCACTCTTTGTCATCGATGCCAATGGAGTTATTCAATGGAGCTACCTCTCTCCGGTTGGTGTCAATCCCGGTGTAAACGGCGTTCTTGCCGCGCTCGAATCATGTGCAAAGGAGAAGAAGTAGAAGGCAGATGGTGGCCGGAACTGCAGAGCAGCCTGAAAATGCAGAGTTGATCCTCTCCGTTGGAGAGCGAGACCATGCTCAAGGGCTGGCTGAAGCGCCGGTAACTTTGGTTGAGTATGGAGATTACGAATGTCCCTATTGCGGACAGGCGTATCCCATAATCAAAAATATACAGAAGGATCTAGGAGACAAGTTGCGTTTCGTATTTCGTAATTTTCCAATTTCTCAAGTGCATCCTCATGCCCAGCAAGCGGCAGAAACTGCGGAAGCCTCCGGGGCACAGAATAAATTTTGGGAGATGCATGACCGGCTGTACGAACATCAACAAGAGCTCTCTAACAGTGATTTGAAACAGCATGCATCAGCATTAGGATTGGACATTGCGAGATTTGAAGATGAAATGTCCAACCATATTCATGCTGGCCGTGTCCGCGATGACTTTATGAGCGGCATCCGCAGCGGGGTAAACGGCACCCCTACCTTTTACATCAATGGCAGTCGCTACGATGATTCGTGGGATGAGGAAATGTTGCTGGCAGCCATCAGGCAAGAGATTTCTGATAACGACAAGCATGCTACTTCCAGAGCTAATCAGAGAGCGACACGCGGAACCAGCAGAGGGGTTCGGAAAAGGACGCAGTACAGGAGGTAGAATTTGTGGTCAACGCTCACAGAGGTTCCGGAGTTTTTGGAGTCTCAGGCATTTTTTCAAACAAGGGCTTTACTCTCTCGACTAGGCTTGCCAATCTGTTATTCTGCAGGGAGTAAAACCTGTCCATATCATCCTTTGTCTTCCAGAAGGTCAACACGATTGCTTCTTGATGATCACTCATACTCTCGAGTATGATGTGACCTTTCATTTCTTGTTTCTCTTCTTTTTCTATGAGCCTGAAAAACTCATTGAACATCTTTACGCCTTTGTCCCTTCCTTCAGAAGACTTGAAGCAGACCTTGCTGTGCTTGGCATATTTGGTGTTCGACATAAAGCTGTTAGAAACGTGATCTAACGTAATTATTAAGCATTGATTGGTATCTCTGCTACTTAATCCTCTGATTCTCCCTCTTCATAATCTTCTTCTGATTCATCTTTCTCTTCGTCTTCAACTCAATGAGTTTCCTCCTTAATCTCTTCCCTTTTGGCCTTCCTTTCAGCCTCATTGTCACTCATATAGTACAACTTTAGTTCCCCTACTCGACTAATAACGAGTCATACCACTCCCATAATTATCAGTCTGAGAAAGACTTAAGAGAACCCCCCAAAAGGAAATGCATATAGACTTTAGATGCCAAAATCAAGTGGTCTTCGTATTGAACGATGATTTTGTTAAGGTTGCAGATACAAAGGACATTCAACCTTCACAGATGAAGGCAGTTGAAGTTGCTGGTGAAAGTATCTGTATCGTTAATGTTAATGGGAACTACTATGCGATTGGCAATGTTTGCACTCATGAAGGCGGTCCTTTAGCTGATGGCACACTTGAAGGCTATGAAGTTGAATGTCCTTGGCACGGCTCCAAATTTGATGTAAGGACAGGTGAGGTGACAAATCCCCCTGCGGATGTGCCAGAACCACCCTACGAAGTAAGAATAGATGGCAACAACATACTAGTTAAGAAACGAAAGTAATGATGATGATAATAACACAGAACAAGATTTCTTACAGTACCCTAAAGTGCATTTCAGCTCTGGGGAATAGGAACGATTAATTTCTTAATACTGATTAGATGCCATATTAGGTACAATGTCCGAGTATCCATATGAAGGCAGAATCAGTAGCGACGATATAATAAATTGCAAGGATGTATTCTCATCCGACGGTGCACTTATTGGACAAGTAGAAGCCGCCTTAGCTGATTCTTTTATTGTAAAATCTGAAGAGGGAGATATAGAAACAAAATACGAAATTCCTAGGTTACAAATTGAAAGAATAGTGGACGGGGCGATTACTGTTAAGCAGAATAAAGAAAATATCCGGAAAGAATACGAGACATCTTCAATTGAGAAATATTAGGTGGCGAATGGTAATGAAGATTTCTTTGAGCGTGCAAAAAGTTTTCGTCAAATTAATTGTAGATGACTGGTAGACTAATGCATCAGCGGAAGCAACGGGTATCAAGATAGAAGGCACAGATAAATGGCTGACGATGATTACTAATGCAAGTAGACAATCTTGAAACTCCCAATGACTGTACTGGCTCAATGTAGAACGTGCACTGATCTTCGCGAACTGTGGGATTGCGAATTTCATGAATACGAAAGGGCGCATGGCAGGCATGCTGCGTTTGTGGTTAGAAGGGATAAGCCTGAAATACAATTCATTATGTGGTCTGACTTTTACAAAGAGTATTTGGCGCAGTTTGAGCATCATCCAGACACTAGAGTAGACCCATAGTTGGATAACTGTCCAAAGTGCGTCCGTGTACATGGTCACAACGGCTGAATTGCATAGTTACTATCCTACGAATCTTTACAGGTCAACAGTTCTGACGAAGACCTTACAGAACCCACCTGATGTCTATCGTTAGTGATCCACTTTTAGAACCGCTATCGGCACGGAAACCACTGGGTCTCACATATAATTTATGAACGATTTACAACTATGCTTTGCAAGTATTAAGAAATGATACTAACATAGAATCCACAAGTTAGTAATTCGGATAATTCATTGATGACCAAAATGAATATAGCAATAGTCATGATGATTAAAATAATGTTTGCGTCAGAGGTTGATACTTTCAGAAAGCCAACATATACTATAAATCCCCTGATCCTCAACAGATGGTCTCCCAGATCAATGACGGGTGAAGAGCTGGATGATGGCATTCTAATGACTCTCTTTGAAGCTGCAAGATGGGCTCCATCTTCATTCAACAACCAGCCATGGAGATTCATCTATGCAAAGAGAAACACCGACCACTGGGAAAGGCTTTTCAATTTGTTGCTGGAGGGTAACAAAACCTGGGCAAAGAACGCTGCCGTACTGGTTGTTGTAGTTTCGAGAAAGAATTTCGAATATGATGAGAGACCTTCAATAACACATCAATTTGACGCCGGAGCTGCATGGGAGAACCTAGCGTTAGAAGCATCTTCACGGGGCTTGGTTACTCATGGCATGGAAGGTTTTGATTATGAAAGAGCGCGACGAGACCTACAAATTCCTGATAACTTTGATGTTATGGCAATGATCGCAATCGGCAAGAGAGGGGCAAAAGAGAATCTACCACCAAAGCTTCAGGAAAGGGAATTTCCGAACAATAGAAAACCTTTGAAAGATATTGTAATGCAAGGACGATTCATAGAGTGAAGAAGCAGTACACAGATGCATTAGAGAGTCAGTAAATAAAGGTATCCGTGTTTAGCTAACTCTGTGAATTGATACTCAAACGTGTTGATATCAATAGTCAAATAGTCCTTGACTAGGTGGTCTGGTCGTCCTTTTTGACCGACGTGGATTCTGCTGCGCCTTTAGCACGCAGATTAATAAGTTGGAGTAACATCTCGTTTTCCTCCTGAGCGAGTTGCTTGACAGAGCGATTTCCTGCCTCTTGCATAACGCCTCCTATGATAGCTTGTCTAAGCTCGGTAGTAACCTCGGGGTTGCCAAGGTTTTTCATCAGGGTAACCAGTGGGTCCATGAACTTTTCCATGAATTGTTGAATCCCGCCTTCACCACCTCCAATATGCCACAACATATTTGGGCCCATCAATCCCCACCGAAGTCCAGGCCCCCAGCTCACAGCATCATCTGCGTCCTCGACACTCAGTATGCCCTGCTCAATAAGGTACAAGACTTCTCGATAGAGTGCCGCTCGAAGTCGGTTTGCTGCATGCCCAGGGAATTCCTTCCGTAGATAAATTGGTTTCTTTCCTATAGACGCATAAAACACGATCGCTTGTTGGATCGCTTCGGGAGATGTTTTGTTCCCTCCAACAACCTCAACTAGCGGGATCATGTGAGGGGGATTAAAAGGATGCCCAATGACACAGCGTTCGGGACGCTTGCAATTTGATTGAATGACGCTCATGGTTATCCCCGACGAACTTGAGGCAATGATTGAATCGGAAGGTGTGGCATCGTCCATCTCGGCAAATAACTTGATCTTGAAATCAGGACGCTCAGGCCCATTTTCCTGTACAAAGTCTGCCTCCGATAATGCCCCCTTCATATTTGAAGTAAAGGTCAGCCGTTCGCGGCTTGCATTGGCTGATAGACCCATCGCAATGAGCGATTCCCATACCGAGTCGATATATCCGCGTAATTTAGATTCCGCGTTTGGCGAGGGATTAGTTGCAACTACATCGAATCCGCATGCGAGGTATTGTGCTGCCCAACTAGAGCCAATGGTACCGGTGCCGACAATCGCGATACGATGTATCGGTTTTTTAAGAGACATAATTCATTCCTCCCAATTTGCTATGCATGATTTTATTTATCAAGGAGAATTCACATGTATTTTGAAGGGACTTCAGAATATGCGATCCCGGTGAGATTGCCCTGCGCCTCCGATAATGTCTTCTTATCCGATCCATCAAGCTTTGCTGAATAGATCGAACCACCCAAGTCAGTTACGAACATTCGATCCCCTTTGGGATCAAGTGCAATACCAATTCCCTCCATCAAGTGGGTGAGCAGAATCTCTGGAGCCATGAACTTTTTCTGTTCGCCTTCTATTTGGGCGCGATTCACTGTGTTACCGCGTGGAGGGTCGCCTCGATCAGTCCAGTACAATACGCGGCTACTCAGATCGAGGTCAAGATCAATAGGTTCGGGTAGGTCATCGAATAACACTTCGATGTCATTACGGTTGACTGCAGACTGCCCTTTCGGTACTTCAATTCCCGCACGAAAGATCCGCCCCTTTCCAGCATTCTCAGGGCCCTTTTGCGTCCAGTAGATTTGTCCACGCTCTGCATCAACCGTGATCCCGACGCACCATTTCATATCGTCGCGACGGTCCGCATCGCCATGGCCAGTCTCTACGAGAGTTTCAATCTTGGAACCATCAAGATTTGAGCGCATGACTCGCATCCCTTCTCGATCCGACCAATACAGCTTGCCGTTCTTCTTGTCAAGGTGAATCTGTTTCGGCGTAAACGTTCCACCTTCAGGAACGATTACCTTGCGATTTTGCCCCTTGAGGTCAGCGCGCTCGATGTAACCGTCATTCAAACTGGGATTACCCATGTTCGTCCAATAAATGTGTCCAGACTCAGCATCGACTACTATGCCATCAGGGAGTCGGCATTTCGACACGATTGCTTTCCGGTCGGAACCGTCCGAATTCATTGAGAAGACCTGTCCTCCACTGCTTGCCTCTAGCACGAATAAGCGTCCAATGGTGGATTTATTGCCAGATGTGACATGTTTTGTTTCGGAAACTTCTGATTCAGTCTCTAACCGGTCTTTGTTAGACCGTTGAACATATCGACTGTCTTGCATATTGATACCTTTCATTTAGTAATAATTATACTTGCTTCTGAGATTCTGTTGTTGACAGTATGTCAGCTATTGGCCTAGATTATTACTGTTTGATCGAACCGATAGGGCATTACAAGAACAAGGAGCAAAAGAAGGTTGATGGGTTGGATAACAGCTAGTTATAAGTCTTAAAAGAAAGTTGCGTGAAATAGGACCATGTCAAATGGTTCCACCGACAAGCCTTTGACCAAGGTACTCAGGTCGAAACTCAATATCCTGGTAAGTTCTCCGGAGTTTGATCTTTATGCAGGCTTGAATGAAGTTTTGAGTGGCATCGGGCTGACAGCTAATGATGCCGGAGGAAATCTCACTTTTTATGGGCAGGACCCGATAGTGCCAAGCTGTCTCCGATTCGGCACAATGTCTGCAATCGGTTTGGCCGCCAAAGCTGTAGCAGCAGCTGGCATCTGGAAATTCAGAAGTGGGCAAGGACAAGATATTCATGTCGATGTTCGCAAGGCATTGCGGCGCTTTGCGCCCTTCGAGCGCGAGTGGGAAAGGGTTAATGGTCATCAAGCTTCATTTGCCTCCGATCCGGAAAATCCTTACATTAAATATCCTCCTATGACTTTATGGAATCAGACGCGCGATGGACGTTGGGTAATGCCTGCCAATATCTATCCCAGACTGCGTGCTCGTGCAACCACCTTGCTCAGATGTAGCGATAGTGTCAGTTCCCTTCAAAATGCAATGTTGCAGTGGCGCGCTGATGAACTAGAGACGGCTGCTGCTGAAGCAGGTCTACCATTTGCGATGCTTCGCACCACTCAAGAATTTATGAAAGAACTTCAGTTTACAGAAGTACTCTCGAGAGAGCCTCTGATCAGACTGGAGAAGATAGGCGAGAGCGACCCGGTACCGTTCAAGCCAGGGGCTAAGACTCCTCTGGATGGGGTGCGAGCACTAGGAATGGGCCATGTGATCGCCGGAGCAGGTATTGGTAGAGACCTGGCCCTTTTCGGAGCAGATGTCCTGAACATCTGGCAGCCACTCGATTGGGAATTAGATATTTTCTACTACACCTCTCATGTCGGTATGAGGTCAAGCATCCTTGATTTACATGAAAAGGCAGATCTAGGCACCTTCAATCAATTGCTGAAGGATGCCGACGTCTTTTTCTCAAATCGACGTCCGGGATATCTGGAACGGTACAACCTCACAGCAGATGAGCTATGTTCAAAGCGTCCAGGATTGATCCACGCAAAGGTTGTACTTTATGGCGAAACTGGTCCATGGTCAAATCGGACGGGATTTGATGAGGTTGCGGGAGCGGTTACGGGGTTATTCGCATTAGAAGGTACGCCTGACAACCCGCGACTGCCTCCAATCCACGTCGTATGCGACTACATGGTGGGTTGGTTTACATCGGTCGGTATCATGGCAGCGCTTCGCAGACGCGCAGTTGAGGGAGGAAGCTATCGCGTAGTTGTATCTCTTGCAGGAGTTACTCTGTGGCTGCTGTCACTTGGCATATTCGACAAAAAATATGCGCAAGCAACAGCTGGTTCGTCGGATGAACACACGTATGTTGCTCCAGACCTCTTTACTGCCGATACCCCCTTGGGTCGGTATCAAGGAGTCACGGAACAAGTGGTAATGTCTCGAACGCCAGGTTCATTCCGAAGCGTCCTTGTTCCGCGCGGTTCATCCAAACCAGAATGGGAATCATAAGCATCGTATGCTAAGGTGCGTGTACGGCTAGTTCTGGTAACTTCGCGGGTGATGAGTAAAATTTAACGAAGAGAATTTGATAACATCAAGAGTCGGTACTGCCCTCAAACTCGCGGTAGTCAAGCGCGATGCCTTCTGCATCAGCTTTTGCTTTGAGCTTTCTGCAGTCAGCAACAAAGACATCATTCATGCCGACTAATAATGTAATCGGTGCAAGATGATCCAAACTTCCGTAAATCGGACTCACAATATAGTTTGTTGGATCCGTCTTGCCCGCGTACATTTTGCCTCTTTGCCTTAGCTCCTGAATTTCAGAGGAAGAGTCATCAATCTTAACTACTCTTGAAATGTCAGGATTTGTCATCGTCACATCCAGCCAAGGCGAAAGCAGAAAGAGATTTGATGGCTGCTTGATATCTTCATTCCGCAACCACTGAGCCAATGCAAGGCTCATTCCGCCGCCGGCTGAATCTCCCATTAGAGTCAGATTCGAAGCATCTGCAGTTTCGACAAGTTCTCGATAAAGGGGTATTACCATTTCAAGCGCATCATGAACATCGTGGTCGAGCGCAAGCGGATAGTCGGGCGCAGTTACAGTACAGCGCAATCGCTCGACAAGATTCGCGACAAAATACCAGTGCTGATTTGTAAAGCCATCCACGTAAGTGCCACCGTGCAGGTAGTAGATCTGTTTGCCAGTCGCCTTCTTTTTTGGAGCAACGCTCCACACGGTTTGCTCATTCATTTCTTGTGTTGTGATGTGAAATTTCATATGCATCCTTCGCGACGGCTCGGTACCTTCATCATCATCCTCCTCTGCCATTTCGCCAGCAGCCAGTTGAGTAGGGCGAAAACTGACTTTGTTCTTCCTCCCAATCAACTGAAGAGCTAGTTCCGTCAGCTCACTTTGCATACTTGACATTCTTCATCGGAATTATTATTGCTGTCGTAGTTTTTCCCTTCGCCGCAAACATCATCGTCATCATCAATATCATCATCCTTCTATTTGAATACCTGGCCCACATACCGCGGGAATCTGGTACGCAAAAACCTGTTGGAGTTCTGTGATGAGCGACAAACTCTATATCCCAACACGTTTTTAGACTTGGATGGGAGGGCGAAAGGTGGCAGCGCCAACTTTGGCTCCAAACTTGAGCCCTTGCGGAGTGCAATCATCGTGCGCAATCTGACATTCAATCAAGATTGGCCCGCCTTTGTGTTCTCGAGCCTTTTTTATGGCGTTGGCGAGCTCTTTCGCGGTTGTCGCCTTCAGACCAAGTCCCCTGCCATCTTCTGCATTAAAACTAGAGACTAACCCTGCATAGTCCCAGTTCTTGAAATAGTTGTATGGACCATCATGAATCACCGACTCGGCTACATAACCACGGTTATTGACTAAGAACATGATATTGTTCGTCTTGTATCGAATCATGTTTGCAACTTCTTGGGCTGTGAGCTGAAACGAGCCATCTCCGATAATTGAAACTAGCCTTCGACCATGTCCCATTCCCATGGCGTATCCAAAGCTTGCAGGAACGGACCAACCAATTGATCCCCACTGCATTTCTATCTCAAACCGAGCACCCTTTGGCAGTCGCATATGCATCCCATTGAACCAAGCATCACCTGTTTCTACCAGCAAAGTTGTTTTCCCATCGAGATCTTTTTCTATCTGCCTAACCAATTCGGCTCGGGTGAGAGGAGTATCAGAATCGGCCTTAGTTGTTTGTCCTGTTGCTCTCTTCCCTCCTCCTATTCGACGATACTCTATCAGCGTCGTATCATTTTTGCGGACTTTCCTAGCTAAAGCTGAAAGGAAATCAGCAAGTTCAATTCCAGTGTATTGTGAATCCGAGAACTGCACAGATCGAGGTTGAGCTGTTATCAACTTTTCACGACGTGGTAAGGCCGTCCAGCCCTCCGTAGTGTAATCTGTAAACTGAGGTCCGGCGGCAAGGATCAGGTCAGCCCAATCTACGATCGGCTCACAGTTAGGACTGCTCTCGCCTCCCAAGTAGATTCCGATATATTGGGGATGATCTTCAGGAAAGAAGGCTTTGGCATTTGGCATTACCGCAACGGCGCAGCCCAGTGCTTCTGCAAGCTCGCGAAACGCATCCATTGCCCCAAATGAACGGAGACGCGGACCTGCCAGCAGGAGCGGTCTCTTTGAGTTGTTCAGTTGAGCAGCTGCGCTCTCCACAGCTGCATTCAATGCATTTCGGCTCGTAACTTTCTCAAGTAGCACAGACTCAAAAGGAGCAGGTTTGTTGCAAGGTACTGCCGACAGATTGCAAGCTATCTCTATGTATGCCGGCTTTCGCTCTCTGAGCGCTGTTGCAATCGCATGATCAATTAGTAGTGGAGCATTCTCGGCATTTAGAATTCTGACAGCCGCGCATGTGACATGTCTGAACATTTCATACTGATACGAAAAGTCGTGAGTCCCAATGGTATGATGTAGAAGATGATTCGCCGCATCGTCATTGGTGTTGTAACCTGCAGAGATGAATATCACCGGCATGTCTTCGGCATACGCTCCCGCTACTCCGTTGAGTGCAGAGAAAGCTCCCACATTGAAGGTTGTGATTACTGCTCCACAACCATTGGCTCGGGCATATCCCTCTGCTGCATAAGCTGCATTTAATTCATTGCAACACCCGATCTGCATAATATTCTTATTCTGTAGGAGCTGATCAAGTAGCACTAGATTGTAGTCTCCCGGGACCATGAAGTAATGTTTGAGGCCGATTTGCTCAAATCGAGTCCCTAGGTAGTTTCCGATCGTGAATTTCTGACTAGATTGCATTTCTGCCCCTTCCATCATCATAAGTCCTATTATTCGCAACCTATAGCACGAAATTTAGCAGTATTAAGAAATTCGACGCACTTTTCAGCAATCCTTTACCAGGTATATTCTAGTGTGACATGGTAATAGCAATAACAACTATGTCTATGATTTAGAAGGTATAATATTACTTTTGAAACTGGCTGCAGGCTGCATTAAGCACACTTGCTCGTCGGCTCGTCGCCCCGCGTCTTGTCACCGACCCAACACCTTACCGAGATAATGCGGTCCGGCGCGGCCCTCAGCAAATGATAGTTTCCTCCGACTACATTGACCACTGATAATAAAATCATCCATCCAACTGAACAGCGCTAATTGATTTTAGAATTATGTGCATCTTAGCTGATTCGTTTCTCTTTCGTAATACTCCTATTGGTAGATTAATATTGTAAAGAAAGGTCAAGGATCGTCATTTTCATTCTGCTGTTATTGTGAAAAAGTGTGTCATGAAAACTTATAATAATATTAAATCCAGTTCTCGCGCGTGTAAGATTCATTGGAGCAACAGCAACTAGAGACGCGATTGGGAGTGGTCACAATACATGACGCATGTCCTACTTTTTCTACAAAGATATTCGAATCGGCTGACGAACTAGAGAGACTCGTGATAAAATTCAATATTGCATTGATACCCTTCTTTAATGAAAAGCAAGACCTTCCTAGATTTCCAGAATTTGTTGATAAAATGAAATCATATAAGAACTGTCAAATTGTTTTGCACGGTCTTTACCATGAGAAGAAAAATGGTCAGTTTGATAACTTTCATGAAACAACAAAAGCAGATGCAGAAGAACAGATACGCGCAGGGCTAGAGATATTCCAGGAGATAGGAATAAACACCAATGTGTTTATACCGCCAGCATGGAAGTTGAATAATAGCTCTATCAAAGTATTAGAAAAGTTAGGATTCAAATTAGCAGAGGAGCAAGAAGGATATTTATTGTTATTTTCACAACAAGAGTTCAAAAAAATAAGGCTGCCAAAGGTTTTAAATTGGGATTCCACTGGCTATCCGAAAAAGAACATTGTGAACATGACCAGGGATGAAAGAGCCTTCAAATTGCAGATAGAACAAACACCACAAATCATCAGAATCGCTTTGCATCCAAGAGATCCTGCAGAAGCAATAAAGGATCAAAAACAAATTATCTCGATACTAAAGGATAGTGCTTACGAGATACCAACATATAAAGAGCTTATACCCAAGTTGGAAGAACTAGCTTCTTCAACACGGCTGGATTGAATAATATCTTATTCTTCTATCGCTAGATTTGGCGGCATATTGTTCTTCTTTTCATAATATGGACCGTATCCACAGACACACGTATACAAATATTATGTGGTTTAGATGTTTCAAAAAAAGGCAATAATCAAAAAACTTCTTTCTATTCTTGCTTCCAATGAAAAGCATCTGTTGAATGTAGTTCTGCTATAGATTTTTTGCTTTCATGTGTCTCGTTGTTGAATAGCATACAACTTATGGTCATTGTGAATAAACCATCGTCGTAGTGTGGGCTGAACGAACCTGTTCGTTCAAAGGTCTTACTGCCGCCTTCAAGCCAATTGCATGGAATCACAATTTCACCATACCATGTATGCGGTCCTTTTTGCACGAGCTCTGTAGACGAGTACTTGATGGCATCTTCTTCTACTTCTTCTCTAAAATCGTCACTGGTATTCAGATCGCTATCTGTTGGCATCCTTGGCAAGGATATCATGAACCTTGTCTTATTATTATTAGTAATTTTCGCGCTCACATATTTGACTAGCACTTCTGCATTATTTTTTTGCAAATGTTCAGAATGCACTATCAGTCGGATTCGGCCAGCCTCCTCAAGATCATTTAAAGTGCTTGGTGGAGAAGGTTTCACAATAAGGGATATAGTTGGAAGGTTGTTGTTGCTAATGGGCTTTTCCTCGGGCTTATTATCTGCGTCTTGTTCTGATGTGTTTTTCATGTCATTGTTTTCACCTTGCCCTTGTTTGTTATCAGGCGGCATAGTCTTATCTGCCCTCCTTCATAGTGCTTCCAATTCCTGCAGTTGTTGCATTTGCCATTTCAACTCCTGGGACATCATTCTCCGTTCTATACCACTGAAATACTTGGACAGGATAGGCTTCTATGCATGCACTATCAGGAATGCAAGAGTCCCAGTCTATTGCTACCATTGTACCGTGCATGCCAATGGGAGAATATTCTTCTCTACTTGTCTTGTAGGCTTCCTGAACATCAGAATTGGTTGTTGATGTTTCAGCATCGGCTCCACCTGATCCCCATACGAAGTGAAAATGCTGGCCGTCCAAGTGATTGTGCTTGTCGATAACGCGATGATTTTTTGGGAAGGCTGCATCAAGAGGCATATATGATGAACAAAGGACCAAAATGACTTATACGGGATATGCATTTTTGTGCCATATTTTACATAGCGTTGTGCTACTATGGCAGACCGCCTGACCAAACAATTTCTACCCAATAGAACATGGTTGAAGCAGTTTTTACATGCAAAAACCGGCTATTGTTTGATGCTTATATCGCTAAACGCATGGTAGAAAACATCAGCTGTACACGCGAAATCATGCAGAAGATCGCACCGATATGCTCATTAGAATCAATGATAGTGATATCGGCTATGGAGAAGCCATGTCCTATCTGCCTAAAAAATGACTATGATCTGCTGAAGCTTAGACGTCACCTTAGGGAACACCAGCACGAAGAACTTGTAGAGTATATTATCAAGAATATGGGTGATCGGACTGTTCGACCAAGCGGTAATGATTCAGCAGATATATCTGCCACTTTTACGTAAAAGCAACTCTGAGATTGTGCAGTTGTCTTTTACAATGCTTTGTCAAAGTCCTTTCCAGGCGAGCCGAACCCAGTCACTGAAGCAGAAGTCGAAGAATATCTAGTAAACAGCAAGCTCAATGCCAATTGACCACAATAGATGAAAACGGCTATATCCAAATAGTCAAGGAACAATCGTGTACAGAGTGAGCCAGGATATTCCGAGCCGTCAATAGGGTTAGTCGAAGATCCGACCTTGCGGTGCAGCGGACCTCTGTGGATTCGTGGCGGCAGAATAAAAGCGTGTACAGCTCGGATGCTTGAAGAGAAAGAAGAAGAAGAACAAGAAGACGGAATCGCCTGATGATACCCTATGAGTCGTGCGATTCTTGTGTAGCCTGGAAGAAACATATAGTTAGGCCGATGTCGCCCGAAGGCTTTCTCTCTCTCAAGTGCCACTTTGGAAATCTTCGCTATCCAGTGCATATGTCCTGTGAAGGTTATTTCCTAGCCTGGGCTCCCATTCGCGTCTGTTTCAGTAGTAGTAGTATTGTTATACGTCGATGATCCTCTATTATTTTGAATCGATTTATGCAACTTATCTTGTTCTTCAATCATGTATTCTATTTTCTTGTTTAGTTCCAATACTGCCTTTAGAGTTGAATCATTACGCTTTTCTGATTCTTGCAGCCTTTCTAGCATTCTTTCATGAAGCTCATCTACATCTTTTATGCGGGCAAGCGTAAAATCTTGCTTTTCAGTCATTTTCTTTTGTCTGTTGTAGATCCACCAACTGACTATCCCACCAACAAGGGCCCCCACCGCAATCCCAAGGAAAGTGCTCGAAGCATTGGTCATGTCATGGCAACTTTTTGAAAGCTCTGGGATACAACCCCATATATCGAGGAGAAGTTCTTGCCACATGCTATGATTATTAGACTAATAAAATATACATTTGTCTCTCTTTATCAGAGATATAGAGCTGCCTGCTACAGCAAAATTGTTCGATTTCTCGGGTTACAGTAGTAAGCTCAACCAAAACACCGTATGTGAACCCATTATAAAAATGGGGTTTCGACAGAATTTGGTGTGGTCGTTGTCATAATGGTGATGGGTTCACAAGTCTGCTAGAGCTTTAGAGGTTATAATTTGTGTCAAACCGTCGGGATCTGAATAAAAATTCATTTCAATCTAAAGACCAGAATCATGTCAGTTTAGCAATATGTACCAAACTTCTTTTATCAGACCCGGTAGCATGAAAAGCCGCCACACATAACTGCCTTGTGCTAGTGAGGGGAAGAGAGAGAGACGTGCTTGCCTGCCGGAGAGTCTTTCTCTTACAAGCTTTTTTTTAGGATGGATTGTATATATGTATATACTCGCCTTAAAGCTCCGGACAACCTATCTTTACCCCAGATTTCAGCGAGACAATGCTAAGTTGGTACAATATGTTATTGTGACTTTTTGTTAGATTCGGTTATTTCCGAACATGGGTTCTTAACCCAGCTTTTTTATAGATTCTACTAATCCTTGCAGTTTCTTTAGTGTGTGTGGGTGGATATGATGTTCAATCTCCTCTGCATCTCTATTTGCAATATCCTCATTAACTCCAATCATTTCTAGGAACTCAGATACTACACTATGTCTTTTATGTACGGCTCTTCCAATAGCATTACCATACCCAGTTAGCTTGATCCCTCGGTATTTCTCATAGTTAATCAAATCGCTTCCGTCAAGCCGTCGCATCATCTTTGTTACGCTTGGCCGGCTTACGTTGAGGCATTCGGCGATATCTATAGAAGTAGCGTAACCTTTTTGCTGAATCAGCTCATAGATAACTTCAAGGTAATCTTCCATCCTATCTGATGCCTGATGGTTCTTTCTAATATTGTTGTGAGCATCACGAATAAGCTCGAGCCTGCCACTTACCTTGGCTCTTCCTTGGAATCTATCCTTTGAATCGGTAATACTCGTTGATTTCGATACCTTTTTGGCTGTTTGTTTTGAAGTATTGTTATTGATAGTGTTTTTCACGATGGCACCAACAGACCTGTGACGTACATAATCAGCATTCCTGCAATGAACCCTGAAATGATATACATATCTAATAACATCTTTTTTGTTCCATTCAGATCTGCTTTACTCATCCAGGAATAGATTGCGAATACTACCTGAAATATTGCTCCTGCCCCGACTGACAAAAATATGATTGCAGCTATAGGAGAGTACAAAAATCCGCCTATCCATGTACCTGCTATAGTGGGGGCTCCCGCTATAATGCCCATCAAGATCAATTTTTTAATAATCATTTTTCTTCGAGCTATCTTTGCCAAAGGAGACACTATGGCCAGACCCTCGGTGGTATTGTGTAATGTAAATCCTACGATCAAAAACGTGCTCAGTGCAACCTCGCCTAGAACTACGGCTGCGCCTATGGCCAACCCTTCACCAAAGTTGTGCAGGCCTATACCTATCGATATCATAAGTGATATTGCTAGTGGCCTAAGCAAACGTTGTTGTAGATCCTGTTCTGTATGAAAAGAAGAAGAAGTCCCTGATGATAATTGGTAAGAAGCCGACCTTTGCTGCGCACGCGCTATAAGTTTTTCTGATATGTACATCAATATGAGGAAAGAAAAGATCGTAACCATAGCAATTAAAATCTGACCATTAAAGACAGCCGCAACATTTTCTGCAGCAATTTCATTACTCTCTGCCAAGGCATCTATTCCTAAGAACACAAGCAGGCCTGCAGTGAGACTTAGCAAAAACCTGTATGTACTAGTTTTCAGACTTCTGATAAACGGATACCACAACAGACCTATCATCACAGGAATAACTCCTACATAAGTGCCAATGAGTGCAAAAAATGATGCCTGTTCTATACTAGGAGTTGGTGCCAGTGCAGCTGCAGTAACGCTCTTGCTGAATCTTGTGCCGTCTGAGGTTGTTACGCCAATTTCGTACGGCTCTCCAGCATTCCAAGAAAATGGTACGATGACCTTGGCCTCTGCCAGTCTCGGTAGTTCCTTGCTTGGCTCTATCGCCGCAGGATGAATCCTATCATTCACATCCGCTTGTGCCACTGTCACATCTATCGGGCCGGTATTTCGAATCAATGCTACTATTTTTCCCTCATGAAATTCTATTCGCTCTATTGTGACTTCTGGCATTGGGCTCCCGGTGTTTATAAATGACTGCGCCGGACCCAAAAGGAATGCAACCATTGACGCTAGAACTGCAATAGGAATTAGAGCAATACCTATGGTCTTAATGGCAGAGCGTGTCTGCCCTTCCGTGCTCTTTAGCCGATCGTCCTCTTTTTCCATTTCTAACTACTAGCTCCTGGGACAGATGAAGGTTTAGTTCTTTGATCAATGTTCGACAAATCTTCCTTAACTAGAAACAGGCCGGTCCAGCCCTTTTCTGCAAACTCAGTCTTGTGAGCATGGAACATGTACTGACCCGGATATTTGTACTTAAATTCAAGAATTCCCCTTTCACCTTGGCTCATAGTCACCATGTCGGTCAATTCATCAGGTGTCAAGCTGGTTCCACTGCGGTACAGATTATAGAGGTTTCCATGGAGGTGCAAGTTGTTTATCTGGTCAAACTCGAGCATGTTGACCAGGTATACCCGCACCAGCCTGTCTTTTTCAATTCCAATAGGGTGATGCATGTAGTAGAAGGGTATGGTGTTTACAGCATAGAAGTTATTCTCAGTATCAAAATCTGTGTCAAAACCATTCATTATCATGACCATTTCATCTGCAGGCGGCCTTGGCGTCTTGGGATCGACGATATACACGCCGTACAAACCATGTGCTATATGCTCTTCTAGTGGCTGCACATGGCAGTGGTATGGATATACTCCAAACTGCTCAGCGTAGAATTCATATACAAATCTTCCACCGGAGTTAATAGTTTCAAAGACGCCGTCCATCTCTGCTTTGTGTATACCGTGGGTATGTATAGAATGCGGCTTTGAGCCGTTGTTGATGAACTCTATTCGTATAAGGTCACCTTCCGTTGCTCTCAAGGTCGGGCCAGGTACTGTTCCATTAAAAGTCCATACGTTATAGCTGACACCAGGTGAAATTTCCATTATTTGCCTGTCGTCAGCAACTAGAGTGAATTCCCTAACATTAGTACCGTTAGGCATCGTTGATACGCGTCCATAACTGAATGACCTTAGATATTTGTCTGGATCTATTGCAACCTCATTATTGCTCGTTTTGCCGCCATTATTTATTGGATCCAAGAGATCGCCAGAAGTTTCGTATGCACTGTAACCGGTGGCATGTCCGCCGACAAGCTTCTTCTTATTTGAATTCTTATCTTGGGCGAATACAGAAAACTGATTGCTTGACACCAAAATAGCGAATACGCTAGATAAGATAGAGGCTACGACTGATATCGCGATAATAGCACGTAAACGAGACATTTAAGATGGTTCTATTATGTTAGCCTGTATAATAAATATTGCCATAGGCTAACTTTAATAGCATAATACATTTTTATTAGCCAGTACTATTATTATTGTCAATAAGTGTCTGGCTCTTGGCCAATAGTGCCAGTACTATTTGCAGGTGTGACCGTAAAAACAGCACCTCCATTCCATTATCGATGTGTTCGTTTACATGACAGCGGTACAGCCAAGTACTAGGATGGTCAGGAACCATATCTGGAACTCTAGTGGTTGCAGGGAAGACCTCTATCGCATCTAGACACGCGTCTCATTCCAGAGCAGTGTCTGACCGTGCCAGTGAGCTGTGTGCATACCATTTCCCGGCCCATGCCCAGGAGATATCACCATCGCGCTCTTTCTCCTTCTGTCATAATCAGGCCTGACATACTGCCGAAAATAAAGCCATTGATAGAGTGTTTCATGTTCCTATCCATATTGATAGAGTCCGTTTGATTGTTGCAATGTTCCATGTTGTTGCCACTATCCATAGACATCTCCTCATTCATGGGCATCGAATCCATTTGATTGATAGAAGATGCGTTAGCTGCAAAAGTCTCCATATTCTGATTCAAAAATGGGCTTCTGTTTTCGTCACTGTAAACAATGTTACAAACTCTCAGTTAACATCGTTTGGCAAACCACCCGGATTTCCCATGCCTTCACGCGTGATGATGATCGGCCCTATCAAGCCTGCATTTTCGTCGCTTGTCTCATTAACATGCGAATGATATGGCCATAATATAGAGCAGAAGTGTTAGGTCTGGGGCCTGCGCACTCAGGAACATGCAAGATGTATGTATGGATGCCTCCAGGTGGAACTGCGTCATCATTCTCGCCTTCCCGTCCTGATGTGCCGTCGTTATATGCAGCACCTTCAGAGTGTTTCAGATAAAACATGCCATGCGGATGGAGGCTGACGGTAAAGTTCAGATTGTTCTTAAATACAAATTACAATGTTGGGGCCAATGGAATTGCATCATGCAATTTGCGGGGTTATAGTGATTCTTTCATTGGCTCTTGCTGACACAGAAAGGCCCTAGTTTTAAGATGGCAAGCGCCGAAAGAGGAGATGACTGGCAAGTCTATTCTAATTCTTCTTTTATTATTCTGACCAAATCTCTCGAGGAAATAGGCTTCCGTATGATACTTTCTTCCTCTTTGTCTAATGAATATTTCCGAAGTTCTTCCTTGTAGACGTCAAACGCTGAAATAAAACGCCCCTTGACTTCACTATCTTTCTTCTTTAATTCATAGTATAATTCGAATCCAGACATCTGAGGCATCCTAATATCAAGCAAGACCAGATCATAGTAACGGGGCTTGAATTGTGACAATGCTTCCAAAGGATCGTTGAATACTTCTACTTTGAATCCTGCGCGCTCTAGAGCTACTTTGAACAACATTGCAATGTCCTCTTCATCGTCTACTATCAGTATCCTGCGCGGCTCTTGGCTCTTTGTATTCTCAGTAGCGGCTCTGTTCTTATTGTCAATTCGTGGGCGACCATTATTAGAGGAAGCATGAAGGAATTGAGATATTGACGGAAGCGTAATAACAGACAATTCAGAATGGCCAAATGGAATTGAGACAACACGCGGTTCCACCAATAAAGTTTGGCTCATATCCAGTAGCAATTGATTATCTTCGTGATTCTTATACCTTGTAGACACACTATGCTAAATCCTTTCAGGCCTTGGACGGCTCCTTTTCACTGCCACCCTTGACGATATAAAGAGGCAGGGTAAACCGAAACTTCGCGCCTATGCCATTGGGATTGTTCTCGCCAGATATTGTTCCGCCATGCGCTTCCACTATGCTCTTTGATATGAATAGACCAAGTCCATTTCCGCTGTCGGACTTGCTCGTGAACTTCTCGAACATCTTGGGCATTATCTCCGGGTCTATCCCCTTGCCTGTGTCTTGAACGGTCACAATGGCTTCGCTATCGCTTTTTTCTAGAACTATTTTGACGGTGCCTTTGCTGGTAAACTTGATTGCGTTTCTGAGAAGGTTGGATATCACTTCAAATAGTTTCGTCCTGTCGGCTTCAACTATAACAGGCTCGTTTACCTTTGGCTCAAAGACAATCTGGAGCTGCTTCCCTTGGTCAACAAAGGGCTTTACGTCTTCTATAACTCGCTCGATTTTCTCTTGAAGGTTGATCTGTTCCTTTTGCAGTTTCAACGAATTACTTTCAATCCTGGATACTTGCAAAATGTCATAGGTAAGTTTCGCAAGCCGCTTTGCGTTTCTCAGAATCATTTCAACCAGTTTTGACATCCTGATGCTTTCCTCCCTTGCCAGCATTTGATCCTCTAGCATTTCAGCAGCGCCGAGCAATGATTGGACAGGCGTTCTTAACTCGTGAGCAGCCACATTGATAAACTCTGATTGCAACCGGTCGTGCTCTTTCAAGCGCTCATTTGCTTCTCTCAGATCCTGCGTTCTCTCAGCGACGTTTCGCTCAAGCCGCTTGTTTGAAGAGAGGATAAAATATGAAACAATAATGGCTGCTGCTGAAATTGCCGCGATGACTACGACACTGTAATTTCGCTGAGCGTCTACAAGCGATGCAACGTTTGCAGCCACATTATACGGGATGCTCATGTAGAGGGTAAGAATCTGGTGTTGTTCCGCATTTCCTTCCAGTTCTTGGTGTTGTTCCGCATTTCCTTCCAGTTCTGATTCAACCACTCTAATAGGTGATGCGATAATGGTAGCTGTGTCTCCTGTCACTGTTCTAAAGTCTCTTGAATGGACCTCTTTGGGTATTGTCGGATCAGTTGACATTCTCAGAAACTCGTTAAATTCTTTCAATTTTTCTTGCGACTCAAATGCTGGCACTTGGAGCACAGACTGGAGTTTTTCGCCAAAAAGGTTCTCTCCAATGTGTTCAGGAGCCTGTGAATATACTATGCTGCCCTGTGAATCAACAATCTCAACAGAACTCTCAAAGCCGAGTGATGATTCCTCAGCAATTGACTTTGCTAGCTGGTCAGCTTTTATAGATGCTACCACTACACCTCGAAAACTTTCGTCTACAAACACCGGATATGATATGAACATGCGCTGACTGTTATCTGTTGGAGATTTTATCACAGGACCAAAGTATGGCTTGTTTGTGCGGGCGACTTCTACAAAGTATGGTCTGTCGCTCACGTCAAAGCCTCTGTATTGCTTGTATTCTTCTGGATTATTCATAAATCCACTAGACCAGATCGTCTTGCCGCTTGCGTCAAGCCAAAAGAATCTGTCAGTCAAACTTGATGTGCGCTGCTGCGCTAGATTAATTACTTCTGAGCCTTGCTCTACTTTGCCACTCTGAATGGATGGTGAATTGACCGCTATATCAACGCTTGATACAATAAATTGAATCTGCCTTTCCATTATTTCACATAAATGGAAAGCCTCATTCTTGGAATGCTGTCTAAGGCCGTTTCGGATCGTATCTCCTATCTCATTCGAAACAGAGACAAAGTAAAAGTAGGAAACGAGCGATAACACAATCCCGACAGCGACTACTATGCCAAGTAGCGTGTATGTACTGAAATTCCTAGAACCACGTGATCTTGTGTTAGATGCCTCAGACGTAATGCCGATCATCTGCGTCACACGCATCCATAAAGACCTATGGTAAAATGTTATAGAAGATAGCATTTGAGAGCTAGTTTGACAGGAACATCGATAATAGCGTGTTGTAGCGCGGGGTTGATTGTGTCTAAATTGAAGACCTATGTAGATGCCCTGAATGCTTGAAATTTTTCCTCTATAAAGACAAACTCGACAACCACAAGCGTGAAACAGGGCATAATATCATGTAGTTGACTCTGTTCATCTTTGCTAAGACGATATTTCTTTGCCATATCCCGAAGCTGTATATTCTGAGCCTAGTTCCCCCTTAGTCTATTCTTTCCCTCCACCGCCAAATCCTTAGAAAGGCATCCGACGACTTCAAATGTAATGGTGTTTCTTAGTGCCTGTTATGGAAACCTTTTTCAAAATGTGTGAATCTTAATGCCTAGGGACAAAGTCATGAGAGAATATGTGCGTCAGATAAACCTATCCTGCTTTCAAAGTCAGCACGATGTAAGTGAAATTGTTAGGGGCAGATAGATGGTGCCAAGGGTATAAGCAGCCATGAATGAGGTAGCGGACTCAGATTATCATATCCTCCTTCGAATGGAGAGGCAGGCAGAAACGTACGAATGAAGACTGAAGAATTGACAAACCCTGTTGTACGTGCAATGGTTACTGCCATGCATAATGGTGACCGCACGGCATTCTTTAGCTTGTTTGCGCCATCAGCAAAGCTAACAGATGACGGCAACCCAGAGCCGCTTGCCGAATGGGTTGACCGGGAGATCTTCCGCGCACATGGTCGTTTATATGTAGAGTGGGAAGACCGCGATGGGCTCGAATTAAACGGACGATTTGAATCAGATCAGTGGGACATGTTAACTGTGTGGCGCTTCGAGGTAATCAATGAACGTATACAGCGTCTTGATGTGGCCGCCGTGTAGGCTATTAGTTATTTTGAATGTAGACTTACGATGCCAATCAAAATATTTTCTTCTAAACTTTTGATGTACTTTACAAACTTGCCATGATTCTCGATCTTGTAATTACCCATCATCATCATCTTCTCTCTCGCAGTTGGTTCATCAATAGTAATAGGGCCTGTTTTAATCTCATTTTGTTCTGTCATTTTGTGCCAACCTCAATTTCGCGCAATGCAGGAGCGACGCGCTCACCAAGCAGTTCGACAGCCCGTATCATCTTTTCGTAAGACAATGACCCTGGATCCATCTGAAAAGTAACACGGGATATGCCGCCAAGTGCCTTGCTGTGTCGAATTATCTTTTTGACGACTTCA